>NZ_JBATIY010000123.1:0-7094 GCF_049668085.1 Sulfurovum sp.
GTATTAAAGAAAATGGTCTAGTTATCATCAACAGTGATCATGATCTTTTAACTGATGCGGACAAAAAGACCCTAGATGACTTAAATGTAAAAGTTCTTACAAAAGACTTTACTCAATTTGCTATTGATCAAGCAGGAACAGAACTTGCTACAAATATGGCAATGCTTGGTGCACTATTTGGTGCTTTAGGTACTGTTAGCAAGCCGGCTATTGAAGAAGGTATTAAAGATAGATTCCTTAAGAAATATACAGCTTCAGGTGGTACAGCTACACTTGACTCAGTTATTGAGAAAAAGTTCAAGAAAAAGCAAGAGCTTATCCAAAAAAACCTTGACACTGCATCTGCGGCATTCGATTTAACTGCTGCATGGGCAAAAGAAGTTGGTCTAGCACAAATTCTAGACAATCCAGAGAAGTAAAATATAAGTTAGCAACTGTACCTTTGGTACGGTTGTTAATATCATCTTGCACGAGTCACTTCACCTATTAGATTTCTTTTATAACCCTTTATAGTTAATCCAAGGGATTATTAAATAAATCTATATACAAACATTCACTCATTACAATTTAATTACAAGGTACAGACATGATACAATCATTTATTATTACGGGATTTTTAGGTGTTGGTAAAACCACTATGCTTACCAATACGGTCAAAGAACATTTTTCTGATAAAAAAGTTGCTATTGTAGTAAACGAGTTTGGTGATATTGGTGTAGATGGTAATATATTGAGTAATGTATACAGTGAGGTACTTGAAATATCAGAAGGGTGTATTTGTTGCCAATTGGCACAAGAGTTTGAAAGTGGCGTTATTGAGATCATTAATAAGTATAACCCTGAGATCATATTTGTAGAGACATCAGGAGCATCTGAGCCTTTTCCTATCTTTTTATCTCTACAAAACCTTGGTATCTCCGTTGAAGGTGTCATTTGTGTAGTAGATTCAAAAAACCTTGATTCGTATAAAGATAATTCAACAGCTAAATATCAAATTGGTGGCTCTAATATCATCGTCTTAAACAAGACAGATTTAGTGAATAATGATGAATTAGAAGCTGTAAAGAAAGATGTCATTGCGATCAAAGAACAATACAATATCAAGAATACGCTTACAGGTAAGATGATATTTAATAACTATGTTATTAGCAATGCTGAGCAGGGTATTGTAAATAAAGATGTATTCGAGGGCGTCTATAAGGTTGATGAGATAGTAGGATTGGCAAAAGATTATGAACATCTTGATCATACGACAAAAGACTCAATCACTCAAAAAGTTGCTTATCTCAAAGATGATATCGCGTTTTCAGATGTGGATGAAGTGTTAAAATCGCTTCCAAAAGGTATTTACAGAGTAAAAGGTGTCGTAAGGGTAAAGGATGTCCCAAATCCTATTGTAATTAATTACTCATTTGGAAATGTATCATTTGAAGAGTTAGATTCATATGAAGAGCGATCTATTATGATATTTATAGGTGAGTCCATTGATAATGATGTGAATGTAATCAATGATAAGTTTGACTTTTTAAATATACCTAAGTTCAAAATGAGTAAGTAGCTTACAGCATATATCTTATCATTATTTCACTTCTAACACTGAGTATTTAGCTACTAGGCATTGTCTGGTGGCTACTATACGACAACCATCAAAATGAAATTACTTCCATAACATATTTTGTTTTCAAATATCATTCTGATCGTTTACCAGTGGGTATGTAACAGCTAACTATTAAAAGTAGATTTATTTTGATTAGAAAGTACTGTTGTGAGCTCAGTGTCCGATAACGGATGATAGTAATAGTGTCCCTGAACGCACATACATTTTTTACTTATTAAAAAATTGGCTTGTTCCAAAGTTTCTATCCCTTCAGCAATGATATCGAGATTAAGACTTCGTGCAAGTGCTATAATTGAATTTATAATAGCAATATCTTCTTCATCTTCTGGAATATCCTGTATAAAGGATTTATCAATTTTAAGTTTATTGATCGGTAGTCGTTTTAATAGAGATAGTGACGAGTATCCCGTCCCAAAGTCATCAATCGAAATGCCTATGCCAAGGTCACTGATCTGTTTTAGCTTATTAATGATCTCCACAGCATTTTTCATCATGTGACCTTCTGTGATCTCTAAATCTAACCATTCTGGCTTAAAATTATGGACTTTCATACTATTTTGAATGTCATAGATTAAATTAATATCTTCCAATTGTTTCATAGAAATATTTAATGCAAGCAAGCCAGGGTCTAATCCTTCATTACGCCATTTAACAACCTGTTTCATTGCTGTATGCATGACCCACTGATCAATTTCAACGATCATACCGGTCTCTTCTGCCAATGAAAGGAATTTTTTAGGGGTTAGTAGACCTTTTGTAGGATGCTGCCATCGTATTAATGCTTCTAAACCAATTATTTTATTATTGGTCAGATCTATTTGAGGTTGATAGAGAACCTGAAACTCATTATTATCTAATGCTTGACGCAAACTGCTTTTCATTTTCATTTGTTCCATCACAGATCTTGTCATTTCTGGACTATAGAACTGAAAATTGTTTCGTCCATTCTCCTTTGCTCTATACATAGCAGTATCCGCATATTTTAAGAGGTTTTCTGCATCATTAGCATCTTTAGGATAAAGACTAATACCGATACTGCTTGAAATATATAGTATGTGTTCACCCACTTGCATGGGTTCTGATAAAATATTAAGAATATCATGTGCAAGGATAGATATATCTTTTTGATCAGCTACATCTTCCATGATAATTGTAAATTCATCCCCAGCTAAACGGGCTAGAGTGTCTTCTTTCCGAATAGAGATTTGAAGTTGTCTTGCTACTATTTTTAAAACTTCATCGCCTGTATCATGACCTAAAGAGTCATTGATCTCTTTAAATTTATCCAGATCAATAAAAAAGAGTGCAAATCCACTTTCTAAGCGTTTGGCTTTTTTAATTTCTTGCTTTAGTCGAGCAGAAAACAGTACTCTATTTGGAAGTTCTGTTAGTGAATCATGATGGGCCTGGTAATGTAAAATCGATTTTTGTTTTTTGACTTCACTCTCAGCCTCTATTCGTTCAGAAATATCTTCGGTTAATTGTTCTTTTATGATCTCAAGTTCTTCGGTCTTCTTTACTAAACGTTCATTTATAACAATAAGATCATTCGTATTTTGTGTAATCTTATTCTTTAAAGACTTTTCTTTCTTCTTTTTTGTTTTTAATAGTTTCTGCTGCATGTGTATTTTTTGAAGATTTACCTCATTATATTTGTTGGTTAATATAAGCGAAAAGAAGAGTATTTCAACAAAGGAACCAACTAAAAAAGCGTATCTTGATATATCAGTATTATCTATAAGACCATTAAAGGTTAGTGTCATCAGACCCATAGCAGGCATATAAATAATAAGTGCCATTAGATAGTATCTAGCACCAATAAGCCCTTGATACCAAACTTTAAATGAGACAACCAGCAGGACTGTAAAAACGAGTGATGAATAAATATTAAATAGCAAACTAGAATTGGGAATATCCTGCGATATAAGCAGTGCAAAAACTACAATAATAGCTACAGAGAGTTTAAAGAACTTATCTATCAGAGGTATTCGTTTTTTCATCTCTAAAAAACGGTTTGAAAATAATACTAGAAATATCACTACAAAGGTACCTACAACATGCAATCCCTCATTCCAACCAGCAAATCCATAACTTAAGTAAAAACCACTTTTCATACATATAAACACAATAAAAGAGAGTATATAAGCAATATAATAAGCAAATATACGGTCTTTTATTCTTATAAAGTAATAGATGTTTAATAGGAGTATAAGAAATAGGAGACCCAAGTAGATAGTATATTTTTCAGTAATAGATATACGGGTAGGCTTGAAGAATTCTTCTTCTGTAAAGATCTGAAATTCTCCGAGATGTCCTGCAATTGTTTGACCTTTGATGTAATATGTTCTATTTTGTCCAGGTAAGATATGTAGTTTATAAGCAGGATTGTTATCTTGGATGCTTCTTTCTTTAATGCTGACATTTAGACCATTTTCTTGTGTACCCCATGAACCATTGTTTAAAGTATACAGATCTAATTTTGACCACAATGGTTCTGTGAAATAAAGTACGAAATTTTCGATATGACTGTGATTGTTAAGGTCTATTTTAAACCATGAAGTTCCAGAATGATAACCTTGCGTAAATTGACTAGGTATGACTGTTGTAAAATCTATCTTTTCAACATCATTAATTTCAAGTTGATTGTTTTCATCATAAAGATAATGAATAGTGAACTCATCATACTTTTGCTTTTCATTGGTAAGCGTAACAGTGGCATGTAGTCCAACTGTGAAAAAAAGAAATATGACTAATAGTTGTCTAATCATGATATCCATCTATATGTAATTTTTTAATTATAATACTTGAGTTTAATTATTAATATAGATTATAATAGTTTATTCTTAAGTTTGATTTACTTATAGAAACGCTCATATAAAACATAAGATATACCACGAAAGAAAAGTGTCATGGCTAAGATAAACATACTAAAGATAAAAACTTCTTCAAATGGAGGATGGAGAAAATAATATGCAGCCCATAAAATGGCATTAAAGAGAACAAGCATTACCCATGGAAACCAACCGTTAGTTTTATATCCAGAATAGAATGCATAAACATTTTTATGTTTGATAGCATCAAAACAGTCATTATGATATGTGATGAATGAATTACCTACAACAGCCAAATCACTTTTTTTGGTAATGGGTTTTTTGCATTCATTACAAATAAACTGTTTTCTTTCCATGTTTAGCTCTTTCATTCACTTTAATACGTTTAAATGTCTCTCTTCTCTTTTCGTCTGTCTCTTCCATTGAACGTAGTAGAAGTTAGATTTCTGAAATCTTCAGTGAGGCTGACACCTGCCATTTTCTCAAATTCATCAAAGTCGGAATGATAAACGGTGAATGAGATCTCAGTGATATGGATCATATTCCATTTCTCAGCAAATACTTCTTTTTGGAATGCAACATGGACAGAAATAGGGTGCTTTTCCTCTTGTGTTTCATCTTTCTTTGTATCTTTGTAGGTAAATCTTACAAACTTTGGAAGAAGTTCAAGCTCATGTATCTGGTCTATCTTTTCTTGTTTGGCTTTGGCAATAGTAGTCTCATCAGCATTTTTATCTTCACAACCAAAATATCTCCCAGTTAAAACTCTATTAAATGTTCTTCCGGGTGGATCTGGAACATACTCTTCTTGTCTTTTACCAAATAAGTTTTTCAACATCTCAATCATAAGGCTTCCTTCTTTTGATATTATACAATATATTTTCAGTAAAAAAGAAATGTATGTCATATTTATGTAAGATTGATTTAACTTTATATCAATATAATAAATCACAAAAAGTTATTTTTTATTATTATTGATTGTGCCAAACTTGTTGTGAAGCAGGGACGGAAAGCCATGGGTCTTACAGTGTAAGATCGCCAGGTTGCCTACTATACATGTATTATGTATTGTGCCTCTTCTTCTTGACTCGTAAATTCATAGATCTTATTTAATTTAAATCATTTTGTTGTGTAAAGCTTGTATGTTTTTGGCATCAAATAGCCAATACATATATTTAGGTAGACCTATAAATTATAGGGATTAAAAAAATTTAATACGATAACTAGAGGATAATAATGTACGAAAGAAAAGAAAATATACCCGAAGAGAATTTGGATTGGGAAAAAGGTCTTAACAAGGTCGATCATCCAGAAACAGATGCTGAGAAGATGGAGAACAAACATGTTATCCATCCTGCTATTGAACATAATAATATAGTCTTTCAGAAAAAGTTCATATGGAGTCAAGCAAATATAAAAAAAACGATTCAAAATATATTTGATGAACACGGGGAAGTTTCTTTACTTTTTGGTCTTTTAACTCTTCCCTATGTAATTGGCTTTATTGTAGTAGCTTTTATTTTATTGTATGGTGGTGTACCAATAGACCGTTTTTTTTCTTTGAAAGAAGGCATCTTCCATTTTGAACTCTGGTCCATTGGCGCATATATCTTTATAACAGTCGGAGTGATCTGGCTTGTTGTAATGCTCTTTCAGCAAAGAAGATAATTAATACCTCCTTTTTTAACTATATACCACTTAATTCCCACTTTTTATAAACATTGAAATAGTTTTCTCATTTCATAATCTTGACTTTATATAATATTGCATTTGATTGGCATAATTAAAATGTAGATAGAGGTGTACATTTTAATAATGATAAAAGATTTAAGAAGTTAATTATGGAAGTATGTGAGGATTGATTGTTATATTATTCCACCCAGATTTGGGTGGAATAAAGAAGTTTAATTAAAGTGCTTCAGTATGACTAGCTACTTCTGTAACTAATAGCTTTTTTGAATCACTAAGTGCTTGATCCAAGAATCCAGTTGAACTGTCTACTAAGAATTTACCATTAGCACCTTTTTGCATATAGTATACTTTATATGTTACGGTTACACCAGTTTTACCTGTGATATCGTAAGTAAGAGTATATGTCTCTGTCTCATTAGGACTTAGACGATTGTCATTTTCTACCATATTTGAATCAAATCCTGGACGTACGACAAATGTACCTGTTACATTTTCTAAACTACCAGTAGCATCATACTTCTTACCTGTTTCATGACCATAGATTCTTGTGAAGTTGCTAAGCTCTCCACTATCTACAATAGCTGCATTCTGTAATGTTCCAGACGTAGTACCACTTGCAGAGACAACTTGGTTTAGAACAGTTGCATCTACAGCTTTGACTGCCACTGTCTGCAGATCAAACTTTTGGCTTGATATAGCTGAACCGTTTAAGTCTGGAACTTTTCCAGGGAATGTCAATGCATCGCTTCCATTATTATTTACAGGTACTGATGCTAGAGCACTGTCATGAAGTGTTTTACCCTGAAGTGGTTGAACAGTGTTAGTAATGTTTGTAAATATTGAGTTACCTGTAGAGGTATCTACATCGATCATACCTTGATCAGAATTTACAATAACACGAGTCAATACACGTCTCATAGGATGAGCACCAGGGAACATATGCGCTGTGAGAT
>NZ_JBATIY010000124.1:0-6652 GCF_049668085.1 Sulfurovum sp.
AAATAGAAGTAGAAAGAATCACTGGGTAGAGATAAAGTGCTGCTTTGTTTTTACTTCAGAACCATAAATTAAATAGGAAGAATTAAAAATGAATAAGATAGCGTTAAATGTACTCATCATAATGATAATGAGTATTAGTATTTATGGAAAAAACTTCAGTCTATCATTAGAAAGTATAAATGCTGAATCTAACGTCTCTTCGACAGTAGAAGAGATGCAGCAACCCATAGAAGTCCGAAGTGTAAGAAGCATATTGAGTGGATATGACCCTTTAGAACATACACGGGGACAAATGAGAGCAGGATATATTCATTTTTCAGAAGAAGGTACAACAAATACAACTGCCTATGCGCTAGCGGGGCATGTTCACTTCAGTACGCAAAGGTGGAATGGACTGATGCTGGGTGCTGAAGCATACACGGTGCTCAATCTTGGAAATCAGCAAAACAACTCCGATCTAAATAATGATTTCTTTGATGTAAATGGAAAAAGCTTTATTTTGCTCTCTCAGGTATACTTAGATGGAAAATGGGGAAATACTGAGATAAAACTTGGAAGACAGTCACTGGACACACCGCATGCAGACAGTGATGATCTTAGAATGATACCAAACTATTTTGAAGTCTATAGGATCACAAATACAGATGTAGATGATATGACGCTGTCTGCAGGATTCATACATAAAATGGCAGGTTGGGAAAATGGTGTGGATAGTTCTGAATTTGTTCAGGTGGGTGAAGTGTTGGGGGCTGATCAGAAAATGGACGGTATCTATTATGCTGCTGCCACTTATGAAGGGATCAAAGATCTTTCTTTGAGTCTCTGGTATTACAACTATAATGATATAGCTAATGTTATTTATGCAGAAGCAGGATATTCACATCAACTGTCTAAAAGTATATCCTTGATACTCGGACTTCAGTATGATGGCAGTCAGGAAACTGGAGCTGCACTACTTGGTAAGCAGGACGCTCAGACTTATGGTATCAGTCTAGAAAGCGATTTTACAGAGATTGGCGTAACTGTTTTAGCTGCCTATAACCATGACAACGGAGATACGGGTGCAATGGGACTAAGTTTAGGGGGTGGTCCTTTTTTCACCTCGATGGAAGACCAGACACTTGATGTAATAGAAACTGCAGGAAGCGCATGGATAATCGGGGCTGGATATGATCTTGGGAAATTGGGTGTGGAGAATCTCACTTTTGGGGTTGCTTATGGCAGATTTCAGGCAGATGATTCTTCTCTCTATGAATCAAGAGAGATAGATACCGTTTTAGAGTACAACTTTAATGACAAGATCACTGCAGTTGCAGCGTATGCCTCAGTAGACTTCAAAGTAAATGGAATGAAAGACTATGATCAGTTTAGGGTAGTCGCCAATTATAATTTTTAGTCTTGTTTTTGTATGAAAAAGTCATTTGCTTAAAACTTTTTGATATACTTTTTCATTCACTCATTAGGAAATAGAAAAGTATGATAAAAATAAAACGTTTATATATGATGATAGTCATGGTCACAACTTTGTTCTTCACACAAGCCTCAAGTGAAGAAAAAGCGTACGAATATCACGAAGTGGCCTCTACTGTTATGATAAACGCTTTACGAGCACAACCTGAAAACAGTTTCTTGAAAAAACTCTATACACAACTCTTATTTGTCCCCGTCTGGATGAATGAGGACGATCCTTCTCCTGCTGCAAATGCCTTGTTTGAGTATGTAAAAAATGATCCTACTTTAGATAAAGAGGACAAACTTTATCAAGATCTATTAGGTTTAGAAAAAGAAGTACATAGTGTCTATGCAAATCATGAAAAACTTACCCATAAAATTGATCTGGAGTTCAAAATTTCACAATTTTATAAGGTGTATACAGATTATGCATATCTAGGCAGTATCAACTGGGGAGCATTTCAAGCTAGAATATCAAATCTTATCGTCAATGATGTAAGTACTGAGTGGATACTGCATAGACCTCAGTTCAATGCTATAGTAATGCTTGAAAATACAGCACTTGGTGCAGATCTGGTAAAGGAACTTGAAAAGAACACACCTAAAAAGTATCACTATCGGGAACTGCAAAAAAAGGTATCGGAGTATAGAGAGATAAAAGCAAATGGTGGTTGGGAACCAGTCACTTTAAATGAAACACTTAAGCCAGGAAAAAGTTCTAATGGCGTGCCCTCTTTACGTCAACGTTTGATCGTTACGAGAGATTATGTTCCCTGTGAAGAGAGCAATGAAGACCTGGTCTATGATGAATGTTTGCAAAAAGCGGTGAAATATTTTCAAAGACGTAACGGACTGGCTGATGATGGAGAAGTAGGACCCAATACGCTTACTGTGTTGAACAAAACAGTAGATGAGCGAATTCAAACGATCCTTCTGAACCTGGATCGCATAAAATGGTTGAACGATCCTAAGACCAAGAGACATATCATTATTAATATTCCTGATTTTATGCTTTACTTTGAACAAGACGGTGCATTAATACAAACGTTTCGTACAATCGTAGGGACACCAAAAAATCCTACACCGATATTTTCGAACAGTGTGAAAACGATTGTGCTGAACCCTCAGTGGAATGTGCCTAAAAGTATTATCCAAAAAGAGTATATCCCCAAACTGTTAAGAAATTCAAATGTGCTTAGAAAAGAGAAGATCGAAGTATATAACGGATGGGGGAGAGACGCAGTCAAGGTCAATCCTGCTTCAGTCAATTGGGCAGCTTATCGCTACAGCAAAACGGTGCCCTATCGATTTGCACAGACAGCAGGGACACACAATGCATTAGGGAAAGTAAAATTTTTATTTCCAAACAAATTCTCAGTCTATATGCATGATACCCCAACCAAACATCTTTTTAAAAAAGATAAAAGGGCATTTAGTCATGGGTGTATTCGCTTACAGAAACCAAGAGAACTACTTGAGACATTTTCGACTTTTGAGGAAACTGTAGATTTTGAAAAGTCACAAAAGATACTCAAGGGGAAAAAGAAAAAATATCTTCCTTTAGAGGAGAGAGTACCTATAGATGTGATCTATCTGACAGCTTGGGTTGATTATGATGGACAGTTACAGTTTAGAAATGACGTGTATCACTATGATGAGATGCAGCTAAAGTCATTCAAAAAATGGTAGTGTGGCAAAATAATGGCATTTAAGCATGCGATTGCTCTTACAGGAAGTATCTCTACAGGGAAAAGTACAACGGTAAAACTTCTTGATGCCGCGGGATTTCACATCATAGATGCAGATACCATAGCCCATCAGATACTTGATGAACAGCATGAGAAAATATCTGAAATGTTCGGCGAAGCATTTGTGAAGGAAGGAAAGGTAGATAGAAAATCTTTAGGCACTGTCATTTTTGCAGATAAGGAAAAACGAAAAGCATTAGAGGCATTGCTCCATCCGCTTATTTATGATGAGATCAAACGTCTTTCTATAGAAGAAGATAAATTGGGAAAGCCCTATTTTATCGATATTCCTCTCTTTTTTGAGGGCGGACGATACCCCATAGAAAGATCTTTGGTGGTCTATGCGACAAAAGAACAACAGCTTAAAAGACTCATTGACCGTGAGGGGTATACTGAAGAGGAGGCACTCAAGCGGATCAATACGCAGATACCAGTGGAAGAAAAACGTAAGAAGGCTAGCTATGTTATAGATAATAGTGGTACACTTACGCAATTAGGACAAGAATGTGAACGCGTCAAAAAGGAGATACTCAATGACAGTAACTAAGTATTCAGCCAACGGTAATGACTTTGTGATGTTCGTGGCACAAAAAAAAGCAGACAGGTCTGCATTGGCACAAAAACTATGTCATAGACAAAATGGTGTGGGGGCAGATGGCTTGGTCGTACTTTTACCTCATCCTCAGTATGATTTTGAATGGGAGTTCTATAATGCAGACGGAAGTGTTGCAGACATGTGTGGCAATGCAAGTAGAGCAGTAGCCCATTTTGCGGCGGAGAAAGGTATAGCCAAAGAGAATAAAGCAGAGTTTTTAACCGGTGCAGGTGTAATACGTGCAACGATCAATGGCGTCTATGTTGTCAGTGATATGACGCCTCCTGATATTATCAATGATGATGTAGAAGAGTATGGTGAACGATGGTGGTTGATCAATACGGGCGTGCCGCATCTTGTTGCAGTGCGAGATAATATTGATGACTTCAACATAGAAGAAGCAAGAATTTTACGTCATAAGTATAATTGCAATGTGAATATCTGTAAAGTTGAAGATGGTGTACTGTATGTTCGTACCTATGAACGTGGTGTAGAGGATGAAACATTGGCATGTGGAACAGGCATGGTAGCATGTTTCATACGCAACCATAAAGAAGGCAAGGTCTCCGATCAAGTAAAAGTACATCCTAAAAGCGGAGATGAACTTTATGTGAGCTATGAAGAAGGCGTTTACCGGTTTGGCGGAAAAGTAACTAAGACGTTTGTTGCCGAGACATTGATATAATGTTTCTATTCGTTTAAAGAGGAAACTATGAAATATCTATTTATTTTTATTATCGCTACGTTGAGTCTCTTTGCCAATGAGTTTAATCAAGCAGTAGAAGATTATAACAATGGCGGATATATCAAAGCATTGAATACATTTTATAGCTTGGCTAAAAAAGGTGATGCAAAAGCGCAATTTAATGTCGGTCTTATTTATGCAAATGGAAAAGGTGTACAGAAAGATCTGACCAAAGCTAGAAAATGGTATGAAAAAGCTGCCAAACAGGATAATGGTCCGGCACAGTACAATTTGGCACAACTTTATCATGCTGCTGGGGAAAGTGATCCTCACGGCTATGAAAAAGCAAGATATTGGTACGAAAAAGCAGTAGAGGCAGGTATTATGCAGGCCTATAACAATCTTGCCGCGCTATACATTGAAGGTAAAGGTGTACAGAAAGATCAGCAAAAAGCCTTCGAACTCTTCCAGGAAGCAGCAAAAAAGGGTGACCCTTCTGCACAGGTAAATGTAGCAGTATTGTATGCATGGGGAGAAGACATCACACATGACAAGATGAAAGCCTACGACAACTTTAAAAAAGCGTTAATCGCGGGTAAAAGTGAAGCGAGCGGATATCTTGATAAGCTTTGTAAAGAGAGTGCCTGGGTCTGCCAGGACTAAGGCTCCCCACTTTTAAGTATCTCTTAGCTATACTTTCGTCCTATAAAATATGTAAAAGCGACTAGTCGCATGAGCTATAGGATGTTTTCTCTTATTAGCTATATATAAATAAGATCGCGTAACTCAGTGGTAGAGTACTTCCTTGACATGGAAGAAGTCGTTGGTTCAAGTCCAATCGTGATCACCATTAACTTCTTTATTCTCCAATCCTTTATTCAAGTCAAGTATTAATATTTATTAGAGATATTTTAGCATTATACTGACAATATTTGACATTTTTATGTTATAGTATTTTCGTTAAAGTAATTAAGAGGGGATGTTTTGGGGTTGTTTGACTTTCTAAAATCAAAAGATACAGTACCTTATGAAACAATCTATGGAGAACTAGATGTTTTCACCGCAGCATCTCTTGCCATGCCTAAAATGAATAATCCATTCTTACTTGATAATAAGAGTAAACATCCCATGATATTTGGTTATTTTATGGGAGTCATAGATCATATGGGCAGAGCATACCAACTTACCGAAAAAGAGAAACGTAAAGTATGTACCCAGTATCTACTAAAAAATTTTGCAGATAACGACATCGAACGCGCCACAGAGCTATTAAAATACTGTGATGAGATCATGCAAAATGAAGATGCCTGTAGTTATGCATTAAGGGGCAAGCTTGCAATGAAAAAATGGAAAGCAGGTGGTCCAATGGCCGACTATGCAACTATGGGACTCATAAGAATATTAAACGACTGACCCGACATTTAGCATAAAAACTTTTCTTTCGATCTTTTTCTATCCAATTTTCCACTCAACAGATACAATTTATGCAATAGAATATCATTTAGTATTTATGATTAAGCAATGGTTTTTTTGCTTTTGCTATAGTTATATATGTTATGACTGAATTTGGAAAAAGGTTATCTGTATGGAGAAAGCATTTATAGAACTACCGGAATTAACACTTAACACACTGTTTGATTATAGTGTCAAAACCTATAAAAATCGTCCTGTTGTTCAGTTTGTCGGGGGTGAACCCGTACGCTATAAGCAACTTGCACAAAATGTGGAAAATATCCAGGAAATGTTACATGCGTACGGCATTAAAGCCGGAGACCGCGTGGCACTATACAGTGAAAATATGCCAAACTGGAGTGCGGTCTATTTTGCTGTAACCACCATGGGAGCAGTGATCGTCCCGGTTTTACCTGATTTTCACACCTCTGAAGCACTTCACATCGCTACGCATGCAGAATGTAAAGCCGCGTTTATCTCCCAAAAACTTTTTCAAACTATGCTAGATGAAAGCCAGCCTCCAAGCATGAATCTACTGGTGATCACCGATACACTGAATATCCTTGAAAAATTATCGACACCTTCAAAGGTGGACAAAGCCATTAAAAAAAGCGGTGCACAATTTAACAAAGCGATGGAAAAACTTGGAAAGCATAAAAAGGTTGAGCAGGAAACTGTTATAAGAGAAGAAGATCTAGCCTCTATTATCTATACCTCTGG
>NZ_JBATIY010000125.1:0-16342 GCF_049668085.1 Sulfurovum sp.
CAGAACTGGTCTCTTATCAGGATGCAGGGCAACAGGCGAGTTTAAAGCTTGAGCAATTTGCAAAAAGTTTGTTTGGTGACCTGTATGATGATGAACTGAAAATGAAACTTGATAAGGTTCGTGAAAAACAAGAAGCGGCTATGATAAAAGCGCAGGAGTATACCTTTTACTTTATGTGTCTACTTTCTGTTGTATTGCTCTCTTTCTTTGTTGTCTCTTTACGCACATTTACGCTGTTTGGTTCTCTGTCTGCTATGGTTGCCCTTGTTTTTGGACTGATCACCCCTATCTTAATGGTGACCATTCATAAAGAAGTGGAATATTTGGGGGACATTGTCCTTTCTTTTGAATCGAAAGGGGTCATAGGATCCATAGTAAAACTTTGGGAAACAGGGGATATTGTGGTTGCTATGGTTATCTTGCTCTTTTCTGTTGTCGTACCTGTGCTTAAAGTACTCTCTTTGCTCGTCGTATCTATATTTATGGAAAGCAGATCTGCCCATGGTATCATTAAGTTTTTTAAGATGATAGGGAAATGGTCGATGGTAGATGTTTTTGTTGTAGCGGTATTTTTAGTGTATCTTACCGCCAACAAAGGGGATGTAAGCCGTGCAGAAATTGAAATGGGGCTTTACTTTTTCTTGGCATATGTGATTATTTCTATGCTAGTGAGTCTCAGTGCAGATAGGATGTTACAAAAACTAAAAGGATAAGGTGAATTAGATTACCATATCCACATCATCATGATCTTGGCAGTATTTAAAGATACGATCTCTCTCTTCTTCTGTCTCTACCACACAACTGGCATTATAGGTATGAAACTTGCCTGTTCTTGATGCATTTCCTAAAGAGCAAAGGTGCTCTTTCTCTCCCATAGCTTCTTGGATACACTTCAAAAGTGCTTCCTTGTCTCTGCCTATGAGTTTAAATCCCCATTGGGTCGGATATTCTATTTTGGGTTTTTGGGGTGTGTTATCATCTAAAATCATTGCTTCTCCTGTTAAATCTTATGCACGATTAAAGTCGCCACTGTTACCACCGGATTTATTTTCCAGTTGAACATTTTTAATGACCATACCTTTATCGATAGCTTTGAGCATGTCGTAAATAGTAAGCAGTCCTACGCTTACGCCTGTAAGGGCTTCCATCTCTACACCTGTTTGTCCATTAAGTTTAGCTGTCACTGTCAGCTTGAAACCTGGAAGTTCCGGGAGTTCTTCTACATCAGTTTTAACAGATGTCAGCATCAAGGGATGACACATAGGAATGAGTGTTGAGGTTTGTTTGGTTCCTTGAATGGCAGCAATAACCGCAGTTTGCAGAACAGGGCCTTTTTTTGCTGTATTTGCCACAACGGCATCAAATGCAGGTTGGCCTACTTCTATAATGCCGCTTGCAGTAGCAATACGGGTTGTGTTGTCTTTGTCTGAGACATCGACCATCTTTGGTTTATTTTGTTCGTCTAGATGTGTAAGGTTCACATTTTGTCCTTATACTTTTATATGCGTTAGGCGCATTTTAACATAAAATAGAGATAAATAAAGAAAATTTGACGATAAAAATAGACAAAATGACGAAAATAGTATAATTTAACTTGACTTTAATCATCAGATAAGATAAGATAATAAAAATTATAAAGGAGTAATATGGTTTATGCATATATGAGGCAAGTACCTGGTTTTCCACATTTGACTACGCAGCAAAGTGATATTCTTTCCTTTTCATTAAAAGAATCACTCAAAATCGACAAAGAAGTAGTTGAATATGCTACTAAAAACCTTCTTTTGGATGAGAGAAAAGAGTTTGAATCGTTTTTAAAAACGATGCAAGAGGGCAATACGGTTATTGTTTCTTCCTTACTTGTATTGAGTGATAAGGTAGAAGAACTGATCAAGGTGATCAACTGTATGCTGAGTCATAATGTAGATCTTTGGGTCGTAGATTCAAACATACTTATGAATAAAGAGACAAATATGGTTGAGATATTCCCTTTGCTGAATGTATTAAGGACAGAGGAAAAGGGAAAAACAAATCAGATAGGACGTCCCAAAGGAAGCAAGTCAAGTTCTAAGTTTGATGTTCACCAAAGGGAGATCATCACTTATTTGGGACAAGGGATGAGTGTAAGTGCTATAGCTAGAGAATTAGAGGTAAGTCGAAGTTCTTTGAAGGATTACATAGAATCACGTGGGATCAAAGAGTTAATAGAAGGGTCTTGGATAGAAATGCACAAAGCCAATACAAATAGAGGTATGGACAACATAGTGCTTATTTGTCCATTTGAACAAGATAGAAAAGAAAAAAAACAGAAGGTGTCGTAATGGAAGCAACAATAGAACAAGAACAATGTCTCCCGGAAAAGGGAAAGAAAAACAATAAAGCAAAAGAGTATTTAAAGGGTTGGATACCTTATCGTATAAGAAGATACTGGGCGTATGTCATCGCAACGATCATAGCAGTTTCAGTGCCATGGATTACTATCAATGGTAACCACCTGTTTCTACTGAGTTTTGATCAGAAAAAATTACATTTGGCAGGTGTAGCCTTTGATATGCAAGAGCTCTATTTGATGCCATTCTTGCTTATGCTTCTTTTTCTTGGGATCTTTGCGGTCACCGCAGTTGGTGGTAGAGCCTGGTGTGGATGGGCTTGTCCTCAGACGATCTTTAGGGTTATTTATAGAGACGGGATAGAGACCAAACTTTTAGGACTTCGTAAAAAGATTAAAAATAAACAAAAAGATCCGGATATGTCTAAGATGGAAAATAAAATAAAGTCTGTCATCGCTGTACTCCTGTGGTCTGTACTGGCATTTATAGCGGCAGCAAACTTTTTGTGGTTTTTCGTTCCGCCAGAAGATTTCTTTGCATACTTGGCAAATCCTAGTGAGCATATGCTTTTGGTCGGAATGTTGGTCGCAATCGCATTGTTTCTTATCGTGGATGTTGTGTTTATCAAAGAAAATTTCTGTGTGTATATTTGTCCTTATAGCCGTGTACAGTCAGTACTTTATGATGATGATACGATCATGGCAGTGTATGATCCTATTCGGGGTGGAGACATCTATGAAGGACATGGATACGAGAGAGAGAAGAAATTTAGCAGCTATAAAGAGTTACTAAAGGTAGACAGTACTGCAGAATGTAACACTTGTGAATCATGTGTGACAGTATGTCCTACTCATATTGACATCAGAAAAGGATTACAGCTTGAGTGCATCAACTGCCTTGAGTGTGTAGATGCCTGTACGTCCGTGATGGGGGCATTGGGTAAACCGAGTTTAGTGCAGTGGTCAAGTGAAAAAGAGACACTTCATCATGCAGGGAAAACCAACTACTTCCGAGGTAAGGTGATTGCATATTTTGCAGTACTTATGATCGTACTGGTGGCACTATTCGCAATGGGAAGTAAAAAAGAACATATGCTTTTAAATATTAACAAAGGGCAGAGACTTTATAAGGTGCTGGATGACGGCACAGTACAAAATGACTATATTTTCATGTTCGCTAACACAGATAGAAAAGAGCATACTTATTACTTTGAAATTGTAGGAAATGATAAAATTACGATCAAACGTCCTTCTGAACCATTTAAATTGGGGGCAGGGAAGAAAAAGAAAAAAGTAGTCATTTTGGAAACAAAAGAGCAATTGGCACACAATACAAGAAAAGACGTTCCTGTACCAATACTTATTAGAGCGTATGCTATAGAGGATAAAGAGAAAATTGTGGTCGATAGAGAGATGGTGTTCTTCTACCCACGTGCAGACTTGGTTAAGAAATAAGGAGAAGCGATGAATAATACGGAACCAACACTTGACAAAATAGAAGACTATAAGGCGAAAGGAAGCACCGAAAAGAGATTGACGGTGTGGATCGTCATTCTCTCCGGATTACTGGTCGGAGCTATCTATGGGATATTGATCGCCAATTCAACTGTGTCAGATGAGCTAGAAACGAAAGAACAAATAGGCGTATTGAAGTAGCAGGAGAGGATATGAATAAAGTATTGGTGTTGGGTGGTGGTTTTGCAGGAGTTGAAGCTGCTATATACCTTAGAAAACAAGATTTAGATGTCACTTTGGTCAGCGACAGAGACTATTTTTATATCTATCCTACTTCTATTTGGATACCCACAGGAGATGTCACAAGAGAAGATGTTTCTGTTCCTTTAGATAAACTTGCAATGAAACATGGATTTAAGCTTATCGTAGATCCTGTAGAACAGTTTGACGCCCAGTCAAAAAAAGTGACCTTACAGAGCGGTCGTATTTTGGATGAGTTTGCCTATATCGTAGTGGCACTCGGGCAAGATAAGATGCAGCATAAGGGCATAGAACATACCCTGACCATCTGCGGGAAACCAGAAGAGGCTACGGCACTTTATGAACGTCTAGATGCACTTATCCAGAAGCGAGAAGGAAAAATTGCGATGGGGTTTGGCGGTAATCCGAAAGATACGTCTGCTGTACGTGGCGGACCTGCATTTGAAGTGCTCTTTAATGTGGATACCTATTTGAAGAAAAAAGGTGTGCGTGATAACTTTGAACTTACTTTTTTTGCTCCGATGGAAAAACCTGGACAAAAGATGGGTGAAAAAGCGTTAGTCATGATGGAAAAGATGTTCAAGATGACAAACATTCATAAAAAAGTTGGTTCTAAAATCACACATTTTGAAGAAGATGGTATCTGTTTTGAAGATGAGACGAAATTAGAATCAGATCTGACGATGTTCATTTCAGCAGGGACGGGACATAACATCCTAAAAGAGTCGGGACTTCCCCTCAGTGATGCCGGTTATGTTGTTACGAACGAATATAATGAAATAGAGGGCGTTGATGGTGTGTATGCCATCGGTGACTCTGCTGCGCTTATGGGACCGGAATGGAGAGCAAAACAGGGGCATGTGGCTGAGGTGATGGCTAAGAATGCGGCCTATAATATTTTTAATGATATCCAAAATATAGATTCAAAACAAAGTTATATGGACCATCTCAATATTTTATGTGTGATGGATACGGGTAATGGTGCAGCTTTTGTATACCGTAGTGACAAAGGAGGTAAAATGATTCCTTTGCCGATCGTAGGTCACTGGATGAAAAAGATGTGGGGATGGTATTGTCGTTATTCTAAACTAGGAAAGATACCTAGACTTCCTGGGATGTAAGCATAGTTTAGTAAACGGCGTACTTTGTCGTTCACTAAAAGTAATATTTTATATGCTTTTCCCAGGTAATTATCACGCTTTTGAAAAAATAAGATAAAAATTGTCTTATTTAAGACTGAATTTATATTTTTTAAGACATAATGCCTGTACAAAAATTATTTTACAGGAAATTAAAAATGGCAACAGTAACATTTAAAAACGACATCGTATGTACCCTAGCAGGTACAGAAATCAACGTAGGTGACACAGCTCCAGTAACTACAGTGGTAAATTGTGATCCAATGCTTCAAGATGAGACAATTGGTGGTGAAGGTAAAGTTCAATTGGTAGTAGCAGTACCATCACTTGATACAGGTGTATGTGATGCAGAGACTAGAAGATTTAACGCTGAAGCAGCTAGCCTTGAGGGTGTAGAAGTTATTACAGTGTCTATGGACCTTCCATTTGCAGCAGCAAGATGGTGTGGTGCGGCTGGTATCGATAATATTAAAGTATGTTCAGACTTCAGAAACAAAGATTTTGCTAACAACTATGGTGTTCTTTTGGCAGATGGTCCTTTAGCGGGTATCATGGCTAGAGTTATTTTCGTTGTCGGTAAAGATGGTAAAATTACTTATAAGCAAGTAGTCCCTGAAATTACAGAAGAGCCAAACTATGAAGAAGCGTTAGCAGCAGCTACGGCAGCTTGTTAATCCGCTTTTTTATTTTTGATGAACACTTTCTATAGGGAGTGTTCATCCACCCTTTTTCTTACTGCGTTCTTTTTTCAATTTTATTTATTTATCATTATCCAATTTGTGTTAGAATACCCCAATTAAATGTTTGAAGGATACTATTAGAATATGCATTATCTCTATGTATTTATTATGCTGATATGGTTAGTAGGATGTGGTGAACCGGATCTTCCTAAGGACCAATATAATCTTGAAGAGTGTAGAGAAGAATTGCTTAATGCGGAAGATTATTCTCCAGGCGATAGTATAGATAAGATCATTGTCATAAAAAAAGAGCGTAAAATGTATTTGTATAGAGATAATAAAGTCGTCAATACACTGCCGGTCTCTTTAGGGAAAAATCCTGTTGGACACAAACAGCAGCAAGGAGACAACAAAACGCCTGAAGGTGAATTTTTTATCCATAGGAAACTCTGTTCTCCTAAATATTATCGCTCCCTGTGTATTTCCTATCCACGCCCAGAGGATAAGGCAAGTGCCGCAAAAAGGGGAGTAAGTCCTGGAGGGGCTGTTACCCTTCATGGGCAACCTGCATGGAATGCCGATGGTAAAGGGGATAGTTATACGCTTTCACAAAATTGGACGCAAGGGTGTGTGGCTGTAACAAATTCTGCCATGAAAGAGTTGTGGTATGCTGTCAGGGAAGGTGTTCCCATTGTTATACGGTAAAGGCGTGTTATGAGATATACACAAAAGCAGATCGATAAATTTAATCGTCAAAAATATATAGTAGAATTAGAAAAAGTAAGTAAAAACCTCTTTCGTATGTTTAGAGATGATAATATATTGGCTGAGGATTTCGTAAGGAAATTTGGGCAATTGAAAAAGAAGTTTGATGAAAAAGTTGAAGTGCAGCTGGAGTCGGAGTATCATCAGCAGTTAAAAGAGTATATTACTCGTCTTCATCGGCAAACCTGTTTGGCTGAATTGTTTACAGATAAGAATTTTTCTGATATAAGAGAAGCGGAGATGAGTAATCTTAATCGACTACAGAAGTTAAAAAATGGTACCTCTTATAAAAAAGACAAACATAAATCAAAACGTCAAAATGAAGATTGGGGTTAATTATTTGAGAAAAAGGAAATAAATGAAAATAAAATTGAGTATGCTGGGTCTAGGTATCGTACTATTCATGACCGGATGTGGAAATGATAATACCTATTATGGGAAACTTGATCAAACACCTTATGCGACAAAAGAGTGCATTAGAGAGTTAGCAAGAGGGGCAGAGATCAAACATGATGAGAAGATAGATAAGATCGTTGTTTACAAGAAAAAAAGAATGATGTATGTCTACAGAGATGGTAAGGTCGTTGATGAATTTCGTATGTCTTTAGGCGCAAATGGTGGCGCGAATGGTGGGAATAAAGTAAAAGCGGGTGACTATAGAACACCAGAAGGATCTTATACGATCGTAAGAAAAAAATGTGATTCAAGACTTTATAAATCCCTTATGATCTCATATCCTAGCCCGGCTGACAGGATAAGGGCACGTTCAAATGGCGTTAATCCTGGAGGGTATATTACGATTCATGGTCAGCCTAAGTGGAATGCAGATGGTAGAGGTGATAACTATACGCTTTCACGTGATTGGACCGAAGGTTGCATGGCTGTGCCTAATCGAGCGATGGATAAACTCTGGCGTGCTGTCGCATTGGGTATAAAAATAGAAATTTATGCATAATCAATGTATAATGTGAGATTATTTCAGATTATAGACTAAATTTAGCTAGGTTTGATGAATCTTATATTATGATATTGAATAATATTGGATAACTAAGGAGAAAAAGATGAAAAAAATACTTACATCAGCATGTATTTCTATGTTAACAACTTTACTTATGGCAGGTGGAAATACGGGTACTACCCTTTCACCTGTTGCTAAGATCTCAAGCAAAACTTGTAAAGAGAATAAAGTTTATGTTGAAGCAGATGCAGGGCTTATGTGGCAAGACCAAGACTATACAGATGCTGAAGATGGGGCTTACAAGCGTGAGAAGTCTGTAGCAAAAGCAGGGAAACATAGACATGCGGTGAATTATTGCCGCTCTTTGAATTATGGTGGATATACTGATTGGAGATTGCCAACATCAGATGAGCTTACGCATGTGCATGCACCACAAAATAACCCGTTTACATACGGGCGTGGTTCAGACTTTTGGTCATCGACACCAACAACAGAGAACAGATATAATGTTGTCTACACTGCAGATGCAATGCAATATGCAAGAAAGCCTAGTCAGTCTAACTACATTAGATGTGTGCGTTGTTTAGATGAAGGGTATATCTTTTCTGGATCTGAAACGGTAAAATAAGTTTTTTAGAGGATTTTAATTTCCTCTATTAATGTTATATCAAATTGATTGACAACTTCATTTTTTGCTAAGTCTATCAGAGACTTAGCTTCTTCATAAGTTCCTCCTCCCAAATTGACTAAGAAATTGGCATGTATAGTACTCCATTGCATTTGACCTTTTCTTTTCCCTTTGAGTCCAACTGCTTCGATAAGACGACCCGCATAATCACCTTCAGGATTTTTAAATGCTGAACCTGCACTTGGTTGATGTGGTTGATTAGAACGTAGGTTCAAAAGCTCATCCAGCAGTATCTGATTGAAACCATGGTGTATCTCAAACTTAGCATGCGTAGCGATACCATGTAGCTTGGCAAAACGATAACCGTGTTCTATATCTTCTGCTAAAACCCATGCGCCATTGATCTTAATAGAGTGTAAAATATTAAATATCTCATACTCTTTGACTCCTGCATTCATGGCAAGCATGCCTCCAAGTGTACCAGGGAGCTTGGAGCAAAATTCAAAACCTGCAATGTTATTTTTTTTGGCATAAGAGACTATACGTCCTGTAGGCATCGCTGCTCCAATAGTCAACATATTTTCTTCTTGTGTGATGGTGGCAAAGTCTTTAGAAAGCATCATGAGTGGGGGAGGGGTAGGTGAAACCAGTAGGTTATTTGCACCGCCGATGAGGTATCTGTCATTAGGCATCACATCGCCTTCTTCTATCATAAGCACTTGAGTGGGTTGTCCCACCTTGATACTGGAGTATTTGGAGAAGTCTATCGCTTTAAAAAACATTTAACTGTTCCGTAGGGATTCATACTCTTTAGGGATCAAATACTCTTCCGTTTTGATGGGTGACTCCCATAAACCATTTTTAGAGCCTATCTCATAGAGTTTATCCAGTGCTTTAAGTTGTAGTGTAGAGAGTTCAACGGATTCATCCGAAGCATACATATCAAGATATTTTTTAAGCATTTCATCGGAGATACGAACAAGATTATCTGCTTCTAATTTTGCACAGAGTTCTTCTTTTCTGTCGTTGGCTATTTTAACACCGTCTATCAGAATATTTTCTATTTCTATAGCTCGGTTTAGCGGTAAACTCCTGCGAATAGCCATACCGCCCAGAGGTAGAGGTAGTCCCTCTCCTGCCAATTCGACCCAAATGTCCCATATCTCTTTTTCCACTTCCAAGCTTTCATCAAAATCTAAGATAGATTCATGAATAAGTACACCTGCATCCACTTTTCCTGAGATCACAGCCTCTTCAATTTCTAAGAAATCCATATAAACGGGTCTTGCATCAGGGTAATAAATTCTGAAAAGCATGGCATTGGTCGTATATTTTCCAGAAAGGGCTACTTTGAAATTACGTTTGAGTTTTTTGTCTTTTCGGCGTATGAGTTTAGGCCCATACCCTTCTCCAAAACTGACGGCAGTACGAAGTAAAGCATATTCATTTTTTATGAGGGGGTACATACCAAAACTGATCGCAGAGACATCATAGGTTCCCTTAAGTGCTTCTACATTGAGCGTTTCAATATCGAGTCCAATATTCTCAAAAGTATAACTTTTGGTGTCAACCCAGCCAAATTTAATGGCAAAATACATAAAGATATCATCTGCATCCGGAGAATGGGCTAATTGTATAGGGTTCATAGGTTAGGTACTCACTTTTTTAATGTAAATGTATTTTATCATTGTTTGTATTTGTGGTAACTTTTTAGTGAATTTTATAAAAAACATGTCAATTTGACATATTTTTGTATCTTGTGTACGAAACGTATTAGAATGGTGCTAGAATTCAACATTAAGGTTAAGGATATGACAATGGCAATGGACGCAAACAAGCAAAAAGCACTGGATATGGCGATCAAACAGATCGATAAGACGTTTGGTAAAGGTACTCTAATGAGACTGGGAGATAAAGAGTTTGAGCCTATTGAATCAATATCAACCGGTTCACTTGGGTTAGACATGGCTCTAGGGATCGGTGGTATACCTCAAGGGCGTATTATAGAGATCTATGGTCCTGAGTCATCAGGTAAAACAACACTTGCTCTGCAAACGATCGCTTCGGCGCAAAAAAAGGATATGGTGTGTGCCTTTATCGATGCTGAACATGCATTGGATGTTGTGTATGCTAAAAACCTAGGGGTAGATACAGATAACCTTTTGGTGTCGCAGCCAGATTTTGGTGAGCAGGCACTTGATGTACTGGAAACATTGACAAGATCAGGAGCAGTTGATCTGATCGTTGTCGATTCTGTTGCAGCACTTACCCCAAAAAGTGAGATAGAAGGGGACATGGGAGATACACATGTTGGCCTTCAGGCAAGACTTATGTCTCAGGCACTACGTAAACTGACAGCGATCTTACATAAGACAAACACAACGGTTATATTCATCAACCAAATTCGTATGAAGATCGGGACTATGGGATATGGATCGCCGGAGACAACAACGGGTGGAAATGCATTGAAGTTCTACTGTTCCGTGAGAATTGATGTGCGTCGTATCGCTACACTAAAACAAGGGGAATCTTCCATAGGTAACCGTGTCAAGGCAAAAGTAGTGAAAAATAAAGTAGCTCCACCGTTTAGACAAGCGGAGTTTGATATTATGTTTGGTGAGGGTATCTCTTTCGTGGGTGAACTCATTGACTATGGTGTAAAGATGGACATTGTCGATAAATCAGGTGCATGGTTCAGTTATGGGTCTGAGAAATTGGGTCAGGGTAAAGAAAATGCGAAGATCACCATTCAAGAAAACCCTGAAATGATGGCAGAGATAGAAGGTAAAATAAAAGAGGCATTAGGTTTTGGCGAAGGTCTCGCTGTGGATGAGGATGAAATGAGCGGAGATTAAGATTCATGAACAGACATAAAGTGTCAAACAGTAGTTGACACTTTATACATAGTGTAAACATACTTCATGATCTAGCCTTTTAAAATACGCACAAATATATCAAATTTCGTATATATCAATAGATCTCTTATAGTCAATTTTTTACGCATTGAGATCAGAAACCAACATTAAGCTACAGGATAAATCCCTTATATTTCTTTGTTTGACGATACTCATTTAAGTATAGGGTAAATTTCGATAAAATAATAGACAAATGAAAACAGTAAATGCATATAAAGGATATAGATGATTTTTATCGATGAAGTCGTAGCAACAGAGGTGATGGATAGTAGAGGGAATCCTACAGTAAGAGCAACCATAAGTTTGAGTGATGGAACAGTAGAGAGTGCTATTGTGCCTAGTGGTGCAAGTACAGGTAAACGTGAGGCGCTTGAACTACGTGATGGTGGTGATAGATATATGGGTAAAGGTGTACTTCAAGCGTGTGAAAATGTTAATGGACCTATCTGCGATGCCCTTGTTGGACTCAGTCCTTTTAATCAGGCTGAAATTGACCTTGTGATGAAGGAAGTAGACGGTACGGAAAACTATGGAAACATGGGTGCCAATGCAGTTCTTGGTGTATCTATGGCAGTCGCACGTGCAGCGGCGAGAAGTATGGGAATGCCTCTTTACCGTTATCTTGGTGGAGCAAATGCAGTGGTAATGCCTGTTCCTATGCTTAATATCATTAATGGTGGAGAGCATGCAAACAACTCTGTAGATTTTCAAGAGTATATGGTTATGCCAGTAGGGTTTGACAGATTTTCGGAAGGACTAAGAGCCTGTGCGGAAGTATATCATAACCTTAAAAAGATCATTGATGGTATGGGTGAAAGTACCGCTGTTGGAGATGAAGGTGGTTTTGCACCAAACCTTAAAAGCAATGAAGAGCCTATTCAGGTTATTATGCAAGCGATCGAAAAAGCAGGATATAAACCTGGGGAACAGATCGCTATTGCTTTAGATGTTGCTGCAAGTGAGCTTCTTAATGACGAGGGACTTTATGTGTTGAAATCTGAAAATAGAGAGATCACAAGTTCAGAGCTTACAGCATATTATGCTGATATGTGTGCGAAGTATCCGATCGTTTCTATTGAAGATGGTTTGGGTGAAGATGATTGGGCAGGATGGAAAGAGCTGACTGAAGTACTAGGAGATAAGGTCCAACTTGTTGGAGATGACCTGTTCGTAACCAATGTAGCTATTTTGGCAGAGGGTATTGAAAAAGATATTGCAAACTCTATCTTAATCAAGCCAAATCAGATAGGAACTGTTTCTGAAACAATGCAAACGGTAAGACTTGCACAAAGAAGTGGATATACCTGTGTAATGTCGCACCGTTCAGGTGAGAGTGAAGATACTTTTATCGCAGACTTTGCAGTAGCATTGAATACCGGTGAGATCAAAACAGGATCAACAGCAAGAAGCGATAGAATCGCTAAATATAACAGATTACTCGAGATTGAAGCAGAACTTGGACAGTTTGAGTATTTGGGCGCATCACTTTTTACAAAGTAATTATGGTATAGTATATGACAGATTTAAAAAAAGGGAGTGGCATAGCCGGACTTTCGCTAAAAACTTTTTTAGTGACGGTTATAGGTATTCTTCTTTTTGGTGTTTATGTAGGTGTCTTGGTCTATGGGGAAAACTCCTTAACTGTTCTGAATCAGTTAAAAGAGAAGAAACAAGGCTTGTCTCTTGAAGAGAAAATATTAAAAGTTGAAAACCAAAGACTTCAAAAAGAGTATTTTGAACTAAAACAATTAGAACCAAAGGAGTAAAGTATGAAAAAGTATTTATGGGCAGGAGTTGCGTTATTGTTTGTGAGTGGGAATGCAGCTGATTTTAGTGACATCGATAAAGAAACACATTCATTTCTTTCTGACTTGAGAGAAGCGGCAGGATCAGATGATGAGTTTGGAGATGATGAAGAACTTAAAGATGATGATATTGATGCACCAGAACCTGTAGTGATGGAGCAAAAAGAAGCCCAAGATGACAAAGCTGAGGCGATTAGAAAAGAAGCTGTAGCTGAAGCTAAGAGAAAAGAAGACGCTAAAAAGGCTGAAGAAGCGAAGAAGGCTGAAGCACTTGCTGCAGAGAAAGCAGAAGAGGCGAGAATTCAAAAAGAAAAAGAAGCAATGGTCGCACAGATAAGTGTTAAAGAGGAAGAATTAAAAAAAGCAAAAGAGCAAGAACAACGAGAAGTTGAAGCGTATGAGAAACAAAGAGCTGAAAAACTTGCGAAAGAAGCAGCAGAAAAAGAAGCTGCTGAGAAAGCAGTAGAAGAAAAAGTAGCTGAACAAGAGACAGAACAAAAAGAAGTGGTTCAAAAAAAGACTGTCACTGAAACAATCGTTGATATAGATCCTGAACGTGAAGCACAAGAAGCAAAAGATGCAGCGGATATGGCATATTGGGAAGCAATACAGGAGATGAGAAGAGAAGAATAATCTTCTCTTAGCTACTTGGCTTTTTTGGGTTAAGGCGATTATTTGCCTGTAATACTTTAATAATAGTCATAGAGATCAAAATTTCAAAAATACTCGCCAAGATAAGTTGATAATAGGTCAACAGGTCTAATAACTTTGTGTCATATCCAATCGTTGCAACAGCAACAAGTAGGGTCAATGGCATAGAGAGTGAAAGCGCTATAAGTACCGCATCTTTCGTTCCACTAATTCCTTTCAATACAATTGCCGCAAATAATCTAGAAACGATCATTAACACTGTAATAAGCAGTGCCCCTGAGACCACACCTTCAAGTGGAAGCGCATCCAGATCAAAAGAGGCTCCAACATGGATAAAGAAGAGAGGAACCAAAAAACCAAAACCAAGACTAGACATTTTTTCTTCCAGTTCCTTTTCATGGTGAAAGAAGGCAGAAATAGCTATCCCTGCAATAAATGCACCTAAAGCTACTTCTAGCTCCAATGACAACATAATTGCGATCAGGATAAAAAAGAGCGCCATAGAGAGACGAATATCTTGTGCCGAGGTATCTAATTTCGGAACCAGGGTACTTTTTAATTCCGGATACCACCAAAAAAGTAAATTTAATATTCGGTAAAGTATATAAATGACAAAGATGAACAAGAGCAAGTATCCGATTTTTAAAATAAGCTCTAGAGGAGTCCCTGTAGTAATGGCAGCATCGAAAATAGTAAGTGCAGCGATACTTAATATCTCGCCCAATACACCTGCGATAAAAGCCAAGCGTATCCATGGTTCTTCTTTTCCGTATACTTTTGATAATGAAGCCAGTAAACCTATAGATATAAGTGGCATAGAGATGATCACAATCGCATGCAGATCAAAGATAAATCCAAAGATAATAGAAAAGGCGACCATAAAAAGCAAAAATAGCATAGATCTTTGTATGACGATCTTAGGGCTTTTTGTGATCTGCTTAAGATCCACTTCCATACCAGCCAAAAACATAAGATAGAGGAAGCCGACTTCAGCGATGAGATTAAAATACTGGTTATGCCCAACTAAGCCAAGATAGGCAACGATCGACCCTAAAATAATCTCCACAGGAGGGATAGGTAAACGTAAGAATTTTGCAACGAATGGGCTACCCCAAATTAACAGTGACAGTGTGAGTATCAGAATAATGTTAGTGTGTATCACAGGTCGTTGCTACCTTGTAACCTAGTCGATCGAGCATCTCTTTGTCTTTATTTGCATCAATACCTTCTGTGGTTAAATAGTTTCCTATCACCATAGAATTTGCACCAGATTCGAACATCAGCTCTTCTTTCCCGTTAAATAGCAGTTCACGGCCACCTGCAACCATAAGGAGTTTATCTTCTCCCAGTAAACTACGTGCTTTTTTGATGATCTCTACAGCTTCGTCCAGTTCAATATTTCTAGATTTAATAGGGAGTGCAGGATTGGGATGATAAAAGTTCAGAGGTGTGGATTCAGGTTGAAGGGATGCAATTGAATTCAGAAGAGAGTCTCTATCTTCTTGTGTCTCTCCCATGCCAAAGATACCACCTGAACAAAGTGCAAGACCAACTGACTTGACATTTTCACATGTCTCATAGCGTTCACTCCAGGCATGTGTCGTACAGATATCTGCATAATAACGCTCTGAGGTTTCAAGATTATGGTTGTAGCTGTCTATACCATGGTCTTTAAGGTATAGAAGCTGCTCTTTGTTTGCTGTACCATTACATGCGATAAGATTGAGTTCTTGTACTTCAGCCTTGACCGCTTGTGCAGCACGTGCAACAAAGTCAACTTTTTTGTCATCAAGTCCTTTGCCTGCAGTTACCAAACAATACCCTAAGGCACCATTAGCTTTTGCCGCTTTGGCTTCAGAAACGATCTGGTCTATATTTTTATAGTTGTAACGTTGGATATCTGCATGATATCTTACACTCTGTGTACAGAATTTACAGTCCTCTTGGCAGGTACCGCTAAGGATATTATTGATAGCGCATAAAAATATCTGTTTATGATTGGTCATTACTTTGCCTCTTCTTTATGATTACATTTAAAACACTCATAGACATCACCATTTTTGAGGGTTTTTTTACCCATAGTGTAGCCACACTCCGGACATTTTTTGTCTACAGGTTCAAAGTTTGCAATAAATTTGCATTTTGGATAATTCACGCATCCAAAGAATTTCCCTCTTCTTCCTTCTCTTTCGTGAAGTTTCCCTCCACATTCCGGACAAGGAACGCTGATCTCTTTGGCAGGCTCAAGGGATTTAGCATTTTTACATTTTGGATAAGCAGAACAAGCAAGGAATTTTCCTCTTTTAGAGTTCTTTATGACCATCATGGAACCACACTTTTCACATTTCTCGTCTGTCTCTTCTGGTCCTTCTATTTCTGTACCATCTGTATTTTTTGTGTATTTGCATTTAGGGAAGTTACTGCATGCGATAAATTCACCATAACGTCCTTTTCGCAAAAGAAGCTCAGAGTCACATTTAGGACAATTTTCTCCTGTCGGGATGGCTATTTTAAGACTTTTGATATTTTTCTTACCCTCTTCTACTTTCTGTACAAAAGGTGTGTAGAATTCTTTAAGGATAGTTTGCCAGTCAGTCGTTCCCTCTGCTATCTCATCGAGTGTCTCTTCCATATTTGAAGTAAACCCACTCTCTACTATTTCCGGGAAGTGGTTTTCAAGCATTTCTGTCACTGTAAACGCTACCTCTGTGGGATGTATACGTTTTTTCTCTAGTTCAATATATTTACGTGTTTGC
>NZ_JBATIY010000126.1:0-5942 GCF_049668085.1 Sulfurovum sp.
GTCAGGATCTCCATACCTTCATCAACATTCTCAATCGCATATATGTTGAATGTACCTTTTTTTACAGCTTCTAAAACTTCTTCTTTCAACATTAAATGTTTTATATTTGATGCAGGGATTATGATCCCATGTCTCTTTTTACTCTCAGGCAATAGGCATATATCATAAAAACCTTCTATTTTTTCATTGATTCCGCCTACTGCTTGGACCTGGCCATTTTGATTTACCGAACCTGTTACAGCTATGGACTGATCAAGTGCAACTTCACTTAAAGATGAGAGCAAAGTAAATAGTTCTGCACACGATGCACTATCACCATCTATCTTCCCATATGACTGTTCAAAGACCAATGTTGCAGTCATACTTAATGGAAAATCTTTTGCATAAATCGCTGCTAAATAGGCTGAAAGTATCATCATACCTTTATCATGAATAGGACCACTGAGCTTTACCTCTCTTTCAATATTGATAACACCGCCTTTACCCAATCTGGTCAAAGCAGTGATTTTTGAAGGATGACCAAAGGACAAATTTCCAAGGTCAAGTACTGCAACACCATTTATTTGGCCAATAACATACCCATTGGTTTCTATGAGTATCGTTCCTCTCTCTATCGCTTCATACATTTTGTCTTTGATTCTATCTGAACGTTCAATTTTTTCCTCAATAGCAAGATTGATCACAGGCTTGCTGATCATTTGCATTTTTTGCTCTCTTGCAACAAAATCAGCTTCTTGAAGCAAATCACTTAAACTTCCCAAATTTGTTGAAAGCTTTTGACTATCCTCTGCCATACGAGAACTATATTCTATTACTCTTCCTACAGCCTCTTTGTCTAATGGCAAGAGTTCATTATCTTTTGCGATCATTCCTATCATTTTGGCATAAAGCAAACTGTTTTCATCATTTCTACTTGTATCATCTTCAAAATCTGCATTTATTTTAAAGATATTTTTAAACTCAGGATCATAGTTATATAAAAGATAATAGAGAATTCTACTACCAATGAGAACAATCTTTACATTTAATTCTATCGGCTCAGGCTCAAGTGTCAATGTACTCATAAGGCTCAGAGAGTGAGCCAATGACTCTATTCTTATTTCACCTGATATTAACATCCTTTTGAGTCCTTCCCATACAAAAGGCTGCATAATCACTTTTGATGCATCGAGTATCAAATAGCCGCCGTTGGCTCTGTGAAGTGCTCCTGATTTGATAAGATTAAAATCTGTCAGAAGTGTACCCATCTGAGCAATATTTTCAATTTCACCAAATAAATTTACATATGTTGGATTATTTTCATAAACAATGGGTGCACTCTCTTCATTTTTATAACTTACTAGTACATTAACGTGATATCGGTTAAAGATCCCACTCTGCTTTGCATAGTTCATACCCATGGATTTCAGACTATTTTGTGCAGAAATTAAAAAGTCTTGCGAGTTATCAATGATATCTTCTTCAACACTCTCAAGATAAACTTGAACTTTATCATATGCTTGATATCTTTTTTTCAACTCACCTATACTATTGTCCACAGCTTTTTTAGTCATATTTCTTTCAAGTTCTCTGATTTCCTTTTGTTGACTTTTACTCTGTATAATAATATCTTGAACCATATTTTCTAGTTCATTTTTAAATTTCACAATTTTTTCTTGTATCTGGTCTTTATTCTTTGGATCAAGTGCCTGATACTCTTCTTTTGCAAGAATTTTTCCTTCATCACTCATTGGCCCAAGAGTATAACCAGCTTGTGTATAACTGATAGCAATGTGCTCTTTTCTGGCTCTCTCTTTTAATCCCAATAAGAACTTTTCTTTCTCTTCGGTGAGTTTATCAATAATAATTTGTTTTTGGACACGGTATTCTTCACTTTCAAAGACGGATGGAATGACAGTTTGCAGCTCCTCTATTAACTCTTCCATGTCTTTCTTGAGTTGCATTCCCATTGAAGAAGGAAGTTTCAGGTAGATAGGTTTTCTAGTGTCCTCGAAATTATTGACATAACACCAATCTCCTGGTTGTTCCTCATCTTTAGCACGACTTTTAATAAATGTTTCAACTACACTATGCTTGCCACTTCCAAGTTTACCCATAGCATAAAGATTATAACCTTCTTTTTTTATCCCAATGCCAAAACTGATTGCTTTAAGTGCTCTGCTCTGACCAATGATCTCGTCAAAATCTTCTAACTCTTCAGTACTTTTAAAATCAAAAATCTCTAAATTACAATAATTATAGAGTTTGTCAACACCAATTGGCTTTAGCATACATAACCTCCGAACTCAGAACAATTATCAATAATCTCTTTTAATACATAATATTCCATTTGATGTGCTTTTGCAACCGCTTCTTCTGTCACATAACCACCTGCAACATTCACTCCTCTATAAATTGCATCGTCTGTCAAACTAGCACGCTTCCAGCCCATGTCTGCTATCTTCTTGACATAAGGAATGGTTGCATTAGAGAGTGCATATGTAGCTGTAACAGGATAATCTCCCGGCATATTTGCCACACAGTAATGAATCACTCCATCTATCTCAAAAACAGGATCATCATGAGTTGTTGGTCTTGAAGTCTCTATACATCCTCCCTGATCAATAGCAACATCAACCATAACGGTTCCCTTTTTACATAATGAGAGCATTTCTCTGGTGATCAAGTGTGGTGCCCTCTCACCTGTAATATAGACAGCTCCGATAACGATATCTACAGTAGGCAATATCCTTTCTATGTTATGGGAATTTGAATAGATCGTTGAAACATTATTTGGAAGACTATCTTCAAGTGTAGTCATACTATGCTGATTACGGCCCATAATAATCACATCTGCACCCATTCCCGATGCTATCTGGGCTGCGTTCTTCGCTACTATACCACTACCTATGATCAATACTTTTGAAGGTGATACACCAGTTGCTCCCCCTATCAGTACACCCATTCCATTTGTATGTGCTGAAAGAAAATGGCTCGCGACCATTGGTGCCACTCTGCCTGCTATCTGACTCATAGGTTCAAGAAGAGGTAATTTGTTGCCCTCTTGTACAGTTTCATATGCTATGGCGATGACTTTTTTCTCTTTAAGTACCTGTGTCAGTTCTATAACCGGAGCAAGGTGAAGATAGGTAAAGAGTATTTGTCCTGGCTTTAAAAGGTCATACTCTTGTGGTTGAGGCTCTTTGACCTTTAAGATCATTCCACAGATATCAAATATCTCTTTAGGACCTTCTAAGATCACACCCCCAGCAGCCATATAGTCCTCATTGAAAAATCCACTTTTTATACCAGCATCTTTTTCTACATACACTTCATGACCAGCTTCGACAAGTATCCTCACGCCTGATGGGATAATAGCAACTCTACATTCCTTTATTTTTATCTCTTTTGGAATACCAATTTTCATATGAGGACGTCCTTTTTACCAAATAAAACGCTGTAAAAGCCTATAAATACTAGACGATTATACTGATCTATACATCTTTTAATCTTCTACCCCTACTTTGGTTCTTGCTATAGGATTTACTCTCAATCTTTCTACAGGAATGAGTTTAGCACTTTTTTCACATATTCCAAACGTTCCATTTCTTATCTTTCCAAGTGCATGTATAGTCTCTGTGAGTTCATGTTCTTGTTGATGTAAAATAATATTATCTTTGTCACTAAGACTATGCAGAGATGCAAGATCTTCCATATCATTGATCCCGTCATCACTTCCTACACTGTCTAGTTCTGATTTAAGCTGTGCTATATTGTCTTCAATATGAGCTAATTTCTCTTTTAGTATCTTTTCAAATTCATTAAAATCAAGATCATCTCTTTTTTTCATAATTTACTCCTTTCTTTACGCTATATCTCTCTAGATAAAATCAATCTATTGAACATAGACTAGGACATCACTGGATGTCTCTCTTAAAATATACGTTGCAACACTTCCCAATAATGAGTTAACGCCAGTTGTACCTCGTGAACCCATCACTACAAGGTCATATGACCCCTCTTTGATATAATCAAGCAGTGCATCTTTGGTATAGATCTCTCCATCAATTATTTTTCCTTTTTTCACAGACACAGCTTTCATAAAATCTTTTAGATCTTTTTGGGCACAGGATTTAGCCACATCATTATATTGTGAAAGATCACGACCAACTGCTGCGTAAGGGCCTTCCATGTAAATTGTTTCAAAAGCATGGACTATATTGATTTTTGAAGTTGGAAAAATATCTTTAGCAAATAGAACACTTAGCTTTGACTGCCTTTCAAAATCTGTCGGTGCTATTATGTTTTTATATGGTTTTTTTACACTATTCTTAACGATCAACACAGGTAAGTGGCTTTGGTGTGCTACTTTTTGTGCAGTTGTACCTAAGATGCCCTTTCTGCCTTTTCTTTTACTATGTGCACCAATGACGATCATATCTGCTCTAAGTAATTTAGATTCATAGAGTAAGATGTCCTCTGCATTTCCCTCTTTCACCAAAACAAAACATTGAACCTTACTCTCTTTGTTCAACGTTTTTAACTTTTTCTCTATATTTTTTGTGATCCCTTCTGTGTCAATACCTATATCTTTTGAACCAAAATAACTTGGTACAGATAACCAAGGTGTTCGTACTGCATGAACGACGAACAGATCTGCTTTCTGTTCATTGGCCAAATTTAATGCCCTGCTTAAAACATGATCTGACTTTTCATTAATATCTATCCCTACTACAATTCTTTTTAACTTTTTCATAATCTACCTACCTTTTTCAAAATTTCAAGATTTAAACTTGTACTCTATATATCTATATTCTACTATTAAAATCTTAATAGCGCAACTCAAATATATTAATGGAATTGTTAAAATAAAGAGAGTAGAATATATTACTTTTGAAATAAAGTATGTACTATTATATTAGCCATAAAAGAGGTTGAACATCCATTTTCATACAAAAAATATTGAACAGACTTTCAGCATTTTAAAAACAAGTCATTCTGGTCTGACGAGTAATACAGTTCATGAACGGCAAGAGAAATATGGTTTTAACATCCTCCCCTCTGAACCTGACATGTCTCTTTTTGAACATTTTTTCCAACAATTCAAAAGCCCGATAATCTATATTCTACTCATAGCAGCATTCATGGCACTCATTATACAAGAGTATACGGATGCAGGTTTCATCTTACTTGTTTTATTTCTCAATGCCATTATTGGAACCTATCAAGAGTATTCAGCATCTCAAAAAGCAAAACTTCTTCAAAACCTTATCAAAACCAGTGTCATGATACTAAGAGACGGACAGATACAGGAGATCGATAGCAGAGAAGTTGTTACAGGGGATATACTGATCTTTGAACCTGGAACCAAAGTGGCTGCTGATGTTAGAATAACTGAAACAAATAACCTCTCGGTGGATGAATCATTACTTACAGGAGAATCCATTGACGTCAATAAGGATGCCCTCTTTATTAGCGATAATGACACCCTTTTGATCCCGGAGAGAAAGAATATGCTTTTTGCAGGGACCTACATCTCTAGCGGAAGAGCTCAAGGTGTTGTCACTGCTATAGGAAAAGATACTGAAGCCGGCAAGATCGCACAGTTACTTAGTAAAAAAAGTAAAGCCAAGATACCTTTAGTTGAGAAAATGGAAAAACTCTCTTTCACTATCTCCATTGTGATTGCTGTCATGGTTGTTCTACTTTTTGCCATAGGTTTTCTTAAGGGAATGGCGTTTTATACACTCTTTCTTTTCTCTGTTGCCCTTGCTGTTTCTACTATACCAGAAGGACTTCCTGTAGCCATTACTGTTGCCTTGACATCTGCCTCTTTATCAATGTCCAAAAAAAATGTCATTATTCGAAAACTTGCTGCCATTGAAGGTCTTGGAGCCTGTACACTTATAGCCAGTGATAAAACAGGAACTTTAACACAAAACAGGCTCAGTGTAGAGTACTTC
>NZ_JBATIY010000127.1:0-12709 GCF_049668085.1 Sulfurovum sp.
GGAAGGTACATGCTACGTTAACATCAGATGATCAATTCTATGCGATAAATGCCAACGTATCTACTGTAGGTCTTGGAAAAGCAGTGACAAACAATCTTAAAGAAAGACATATCTCCAAAGGACATGTTGTTAAGGGTTTGTTGGTTACAGACATGTATCAAATGATCAAATCTTATGGTGAATATACCAGTACAACGATCTACAGGGTTGATCATAAAAAAAAGAAGCTTACACGACAATATAAACAGTGGAAATATGACAAGCTTGTCATCGATAGAAAAATGAGACTTGATTACTACGGTAAAGATGATATGATGACACTTTTTTTGAATTTACCTAAACATATCAAAGAGAAACAGACCCCTAAGAAATATCGTTTTAAAGCCGTGGGGGCTGATCGGAAAAATGGACGTGTTGATGTCAGTATTCCGTCACAAAAATCATTAAAAAAGATAAAAGGATTTGTTGGTAAAGGCAAAACAGGAGACTGGTATACTACAGTCGTAATGCATCGTAAACTTTATAAGAGCAGAAAAGGTGAACTTGATGTGAGGATCGGTCAAGAGGGTCTGGTAGAAAAAGCAGTTTTAAAAGACCTGATCTTCTTTGGAGATATCCGTATAATCAAGCAATAAACTCTCTTAAATAAGCAAAACGCTATAATCTACCTAATTCTATACGCGTACTATTTATAAGGAAAATTACTATGTTTGAAACCGTTATCGGTCTTGAAGTTCATGTTCAGCTTAACACTAAAACGAAACTTTTTTGCGCTTGTCCCACCTCTTTTGCAGAACACCAAAACAGCAATACCTGTCCAACCTGTTTGGCACTTCCGGGTGCATTGCCTGTGGTGAATAAAGAAGCGGCTATAAAAGCAATGAAACTAGGATATGCGATTAATGCAAATGTAAATCATGCTTCTATTTTTGATAGAAAATCTTATTTTTATCCAGACAGTCCTTCTGCATATCAGATCACACAATTGACAAAAGCGATCGTCCAAAAAGGTGAGCTGTTCATAGACCTTGCTGATGGTACACAGAAACGTATCGGTATGACCCAGGCGCATCTTGAAGCAGATGCAGGAAAGAATATACATGAGGGTGACCATTCTAAAGTGGATTTGAACCGTGCAGGTACACCACTGCTTGAGATTGTATCTGATCCAGATATGAGAAGCTCTGATGAAGCTGTAGCCTATTTGAAAAAACTACACTCTACTGTACGCTATCTGGACATCTCTGATGCAAACATGCAAGAGGGTTCCTTTAGATGTGACGTGAACGTTTCCATCCGTCCTAAAGGGCAAGAAGCCTATGGTACAAGAGTAGAGATCAAGAATATCAACTCATTCAAGTTTGTGGCTGCTTCGATAGCCTATGAAGTACAAAGACAAATTGAAGCCTATGAAGATGGCGTGTATGATCAGGAGATATATCAGGAAACACGTCTCTGGAATGTGGATGAAGGTGTCACAAAGTCCATGAGAGGAAAAGAAGAAGCAGCGGATTACCGTTATTTCCCGGACCCTGATCTACGTCCGCTTATCGTAACGGAAGAAATGATAGCTGAAGCAAAGGTCATGCCGGAACTACCAGATGCTAAAGTAAAACGTTACGTAGAGGAGCTTGGTATCAAGTCTGCTGATGCACATGTGATCACTTCAGACAAAGAGATGGCATACTACTTTGAAGAGATGTTGGAAAACGGTGCAGTAGCGAAAACAGCGGTTACGTGGCTGACATCAGAGTTACTTGGTCGTTTGAACAAAGCAGGATTCTCTATGGAAGATACGCCTGTGGATGCCAAGACATTGGGAACACTTGTGTCTAAAATTTCAGACAGTACTATTTCTGGATCAGGAGCCAAAGAGATCCTTGATCATATGATGGAAAATGAAAGTCGTGATATCGATGCACTGATTGAAGAACTAGGGCTTGCACAGGTAAGTGACGATGGTGCAATTTTAGCGATTATCGATGAGATCTTGGCTGCAAATGAAGAGAAGGTTGAACAGTATAAAGGTGGTAAAGAGAAACTCTTTGGCTTCTTTGTCGGACAAACCATGAAAGCCAGTAAAGGTTCTGCGAATCCAGCTAAGGTAAATGAATTACTCAAGCAGAGACTAGGGTAGATCATTCTTTCATTCCTGGTATCTGACCGGGAAATGATAAATTTGAGGGAGGTAGAAACATATGCATGATTTTATACTGAAACTCTCCCACAAGATAGACGGTTCTGTACGCTATCAAAAGACAAAATCATTTTTTCGTGCACTTCTTGAAGATGTAAATTACCCCTATAAAAAGTACTTTGATGGGTTTATGATAGCACTTATTGTGATTTCTATCTCTATACTCATCCTGAGTAAATCAGAAAAGATCCCTGAGTGGCTTGTAGAGTTTGATCTCTATTTTATCACAGCTGTTTTTGCTTTGGAGTATCTATTGAGACTCTGGATAAGCCATGACATACATAAATATATTGTCTCTACCTCTTCTGAGAAGAACAGGTCTGAACGATATTGGTCCATAGTAAAATCAAAATTACGCTATATGATCTCTCTGCCTGCACTTATTGATCTTATAGCTATTTTCCCAAAATTTAGAATTATACGACTGCTTAAACTGTATCATTATATGCATGGAGCATCCAGTCTTTTCAATGCACTGCTTAAAAAACGTTTTGAATTCATCTTTCTAGGATATATGCTTTTAGGTGTTACTTTTACCTTTGGTTCTATTTTCTATTTGCTTGAGTATGGTGTCAATGAATCATTGGGTTCCTATCTGGATGCTATCTATTGGGCACTGGTGACCATTTCTACAGTTGGATATGGTGATATTTCTCCTGTGACTGAGTTAGGTAAAGTGGTCTCTATGTTCGGTATCATTTTTGGTATCGCTATGATCTCATTTGTGACCTCTGTAATGGTTTCTGCCTTTTCAACAAGATTTGGCGAACTGCGTAATCAAGATAGTATCAACTCTGCGAATAAAATGCAGAATGTTGTGATCATCAATGGATATGGTCATTTGGGTATGACGATCGCTAAAAAATTAAAAATACATAAGAGTTATGAACCGGTTATTATAGAGATGGATGAAGAAAAAGCCAAGCAGGCACTTGAGGATGGCTATAATGTGATACAAGCAGACGGTTCCAGTGCGAAACTTATCAAAACATTGTATGAAAGAGGAAATATCACAGCGATGCTTACGTTGAGAAGCTCTGATATTAATAACATCTATTTTATTCTCAATGCGAAAAGTGTTCATGCTGATTCAGTGGTATATACTCGCTTGAATCAAATAGAACTACGGCCACAATATGAAGCTACGCAAGTGGATGGACTGGTTGAACCTTATGATGTGGTGGATACCAAAGCGTTCCATTATTTGAAAAACCATTATGAGGTTGAAAAGAAGAATATTAACTTTTTTGGATATAACAATAAGAGTGAGCATATTTGTAAAATGCTTAAAAAAGAGGGTATAGATATTACTATCTATGAGATTGGGAATGAAAGTTTTGAAGCTGCCAAAAGTGATGGTTTTAGAAATGTGATACTACTTGATCAAAAAAGCAGTGAAATACCTGAAATAAAAGATGGAATTACTGTGTGTGCTATGAATGATGAAGCTTTAAATGTCTATGTGAGTATTACCTTGCGAGCAAATGGGTTTACAGATGAGATCGTAGCCCTTTCTGATACTAAAGAAGATAATAGAAAGTTACTTTTATCAGGCGTGAGTAAGATATTTGATATGTATGATGAGAGTGCTTCACAGTTTGTTGAAATGATCGAAAATAATGTAAAAAGGGTTCAGAAATGAAAATAGCTATTATTGGGGCAGGGAAATGGGGGCAGGCATTGAATCATGCCTATAGTCAGAATAATGATGTGGTTATTTCCTCTCGGCGTACTAAAGAGTTAGAAAATTTTGTTCCTATGGAAGAAGCCTTAAAGTATGAATACCTGGTAATGGCAATACCTGCACAATTCGTTCGTGGATGGATGGAAGAGAACTTTGTGGACCATGGACAAAATATACTTGTGGCAGCCAAAGGAATAGAGACAAGTACTGGTGCATTTTTGAATGAAGTCTATGGAAAATTTGTTTCCGCAGATAGACTGGCATTCATCTCAGGTCCTTCTTTTGCAGCGGAAGTACAAAAATCGCTTCCTACAGCACTGAAAATAAGTTCTACCAATCAAAAGTTGGCAGAGACCTATGCGCATGCATTACCTGACTTTATCAAAGGTTATGTGGATGATGATGTGGTGGGTGCGGAGATCTCCGGGGCATATAAAAATGTCATTGCCATTGCCGGTGGTGTGTGTGATGGATTAGGATTGGGAAATAACGCACGTGCGGCACTTATCTCAAGAGGTTTGGTAGAAATGACACGTTTTGGAGAAGCTTTTGGTGCCAAGACAGAAACATTTCTTTCACTTGGCGGTGCTGGTGACCTATTTCTTACAGCAAGTTCAACACTTTCACGAAATTTTCGTGTAGGATTAGGCATTGCAAAGGGCAAGAGCATGGATGAGATATTAGAAGAGTTAGGTGAAGTAGCAGAAGGAGTACCTACTGCAAAAGCCATCTATAAAATTGCCAAAGAAAAAGAGATCTATCTTCCAATTGCTCAGGAAGTGTACGCAATGATCGAAGAAGGGAAAGATCCTTTGGAAAGTGTGAAAGATCTACTTAGTTGAAAAAGCATGAGGAAAAAGAATTGATACAGTATATAGTTAAAGTTTTCATAACGCTCTGCATGTTTACTTTTCTTTCTGCAGAGGAAATAGTCTTACCTACCCATGAGATATATTTTACTGGACAAAAGCACTTTGAAGAAGCTGATCTGCAAGATGCGTTGGGCGTGACAACACCAAGTTTTTTTCAATTTTGGAAAGATGACACACCTCGTATTAAAGATAAATTAATACCTTCTTTGGAACCTTCTCTGAAAAGTTTTTTTGACTCTGAAGGTTTTTATGATGCGAACCATACGATTAGAGAGACCAACACGACCATCTTTGTGAGCATCACTGAAAATGAACCTGTAAGGGTGAGAGATATCAATATCTCCAGTGACTATAATATCTCTACCTTGGTCACATTTAAGAGGGATGATATTTTTCGGGCCAAAGATTTTGTGTCGATAAAAAGTAAGATTATTCAACAGTTACTTAAAGAAGGATATTGTAGTTATGATCTTGATAGTAAAGCCTATGTTGATTTGGATCTGCATACTGTTGATGTACACTATGTATTGAAAAAGGGTGGCGAATGTACTTTTGGAGAACTAACAATAACAGGATTAAAAACGATAGATGAAGATGTCGTTAAATCACGTGTATGAGCAAGAGAAGGAGAGCGGTTTAACCCGGTATTGGTGCAAGATACATCCAATAGCCTCTATTCACTGAATAGCTTTGACTCTGTTCTGATCAATGTAGATAGAAAGTTTTATAATGTTGTGCCGGTGGATATCAAGTTTGAAGAGATACAAAAGCCATATCATTTGGAAGCAGGAGCAGGATATGATACGTTTGTAGGTGCTAGGGTACATGGTGAAATAACCAGGAATAACTTTATGGGCAATGCGCAACAGGTAAAACTTAAGGCTGCATGGTCGCAAAAAGAGCAACTGCTTGTTTTAAGTTATTTTAAGCCGGCATTTTTAAATCTTTATGGGCATTATATCGATCTGGGGGGAAGAGCAGGATATTCAAATTTTGAATTTGACGGATTCCAAGAAGAAAAAACATTTGCTCGAGGATATTTGAAATATGAGCTTGGGAGATTGCAATTAAGGACAGGAATCGCGTTAGAGAATATTGTGATTGACGCTTTGGACAATCTGAAACCCGGAGAAGAACTGGAACAGGCTGTAACAGAAGGTACATTTAATCTTTTGTATCCGTATCTTGATTTTATTTATGATGCCAGAGATTCCAAGCTTAATCCTAAATATGGGTACTATCTTGCTGCTTATGCAGAGTTTGGACTTTCCAAAGATGAAGAGGCAAGTGCTTATTATAAAACATTTTATGAAGGCAGGATCATACATACATTTTCAAATCTCACTTTGGCAGCTGTTGGAAAAGTAGGGGTAGTAGATACTGAAAGAGAGAACAGTCTCCCTGAATCAAAGTATTTTTTTGGTGGTGGTGCTTATTCTAACCGTGCGTATGGATTTAGAGAACTAGGTGTTATTATTTCTCCAACTGAAGATTCTATCAATGGTGCGTCAACCATGGCTAACCTCTCTTTAGAAGCGAACTATCCTATGTGGGGTGATCTTTATGGTGCACTCTTTACTGATAATACTATGCTCACGGAAGAGAGTTATGACTTTAAAGGGGATATCATAACTGCTGCAGGTATTGGAGTGCGATATATGACACCTATAGGACCATTTAAATTGGATATTGCTGTCAATGTGAATGACACTTCCCAGAATGGTATTTCATTCCAGATAGGACAATCGTTTTGAAAAATTTATTACTTTACAAACCGTTACTTTGGATGAGAAAAGTGATTGTATATCTACTGATCACTGCTATTGTGTTGGGGCTGGTTCTTTATTTTATAGTTAATTCTGCTCTGGTTGTTAGAAAAGTGGCCGATACATATGCCCCTGATTACAATATCACCTATAGTCGTATTTATGGAAATGTCCTTACGGGAGTAAAGATAGAAGATCTGGCATATAGTGAAGACTCTCTTGCTAAGCATATTACTTTGAAATGGAATCCCGCCGGACTTTTTAAAAAAACCATTATAGTCAATACACTGAAGGTAGAAAAAGCCAATGTGGATACGATCAAGACACTTATTGCCTCCTTTTCTTCTGTTGAGAATAATCAGAGTGAAGAGGTCAGCAGCAGTGAGTCTTTTGATATTGGTGTAAAAGTAGATCATCTATCACTCACTCTTGAACCTTTTGTTGAACAGGGTATTAGCATTGCTGATGTCATGTTGGATGTAAATGGTGTAGGGTATACAAGTGACAATGTGGATATACGTAGATTAGAGCTGCAGATTGATACGAATGTTACAGACATCGTTTTGGATGCAAGCTTAAAAGACAGTCATGTAATCATAAAACAATTGAGTATAAAAGATGTTGATACGCTTGCCTTGCAAACACTTTTCACTCCTGATAATAATGAGAGTCATCAAGGTGATGAACAGGTTACAGTAGAAACAAATACCAGTAAAGATACACAGGTAAATCCGCTTATTCCTACATGGGTACACCTTGATAAATTAGAGGTCAGTATACTTCCTCTTATTTATGACCCTGTAGATATCAAACACTTAAACTTAACAGGAACTGACGCTGTTTTTGATGTACAAAAACTTTTACTTCAAAAGGCCAACATCAATTTAAATAGCGGTACGAACCTCAGTGATATACACTACAAAACGAAGGTTAAGAATAATAAGCTCATTGGAAAAGTGGATTTCAAACCCAAAAAAGCACTCTTTAAACTCTATGAGCTTCCTATAAGAAGAGAGGCTGTAGGTGATATAGTTTTAGATTTAAATGTTTCTGAAAAAGAGGTAACCACAGACTTACATATAGCGATGAAACAGCTGCTCAAGGGTGAAAAAGATGCATTTAATCTTGATATAGACAATTTACACACACATGTGGTCTATAAGATCAAAGAGGGAAGTTTGCAGGCTGACAGCAAAGTAATGTTAACGACACCATATGCCAAAGATGTTTCAGTGACCAATATATTTACGATGGATAAGAATATAAGTTATAGTGGTGAGATCCATGCAAAACAGATCATCGGTGTAGATGCAAAATTTGTGAAACCGCTCAATAATTTACTAATTAAATATAATGGTGACAGTAAAAGTATACACACAAATATAGAGTCTGATAATCTTCAAGGGACATTTATATCATCGGATTTCAAAAAAGCTGAATTTCATTTAGAGAATAAGGAGCTCTTGGTCCTCAATGAATTTATTGAACTACCTGCAGAGCTGAACCAAACAAAAGCCAATATTGTGATAGATGCGCCATTGAGTTTTGAGGAGAATGCGACGATAGTAGCCTATGCGAAAATAGATTCAAATGTGGTGAATATAGATGCAAATGTCAGTTACAAAGAAACACTGCTGGTAAAAACGCTTAGCTATATACCTGATGAGTCACTTTTACGCTCTTACAGTGAAGAGTTAAAGTGGGATAGTTTGAATCCTGTAAAGGCTGATGTTGAACTTTTGAATAATACGGTAGATGCGCTGCTTACAGCCGGTACTTTAAGGTCGAATGTACAGTATGACCTGAACAGTACTAAAGTAGAAGGTAAGATTGCATTGGGAGGTTTAAATACAGATGTATCTGGAATTGTAGAAGAAAAGATAACTATAGATACAAAGATCAATTCTATGACCTCTTTAATTGAAAGTGTTAAAAGTATTTATACTCTTGGGGATGATATCCCTGTTGTGAAAGGCAGTGCAGAACTATCTGTGGAAATTACGGAAATGAAAAATATAGGTCTGATGCTGAAGTCACCTGAGATCATGTATCAAGCTGATCATAAAACAGAGCATTACATAAACGATATTGACCTTGCCGTGAATATGGAAGAAGAAAAAGTTGTTTTGGATCGTTATACACTGACGTATTCAGGCCAAAAGTTTTTCTCTACAAAGCCCTCAACTATTTTATTGAAGGATGAGAGTATAACTATGGAGCCGATTTGGCTGAATGATGAACTTCAAATAGCAGGTAAATATGATCTCAAATCCAAAAAAGGAACTATTGACACAACAGCAACGAAACTCCATATAGCACATGAGATCATTGATCTGGATAGTGCGATAGATATTAAAACAGTATTGGATGGCAATAAGACCTCTGTAAATGGAAAAGTTATTCTTTTGGGCGGCAACATACATTATGATCTGGATCAAAAAACATATGCTTCGGATAGTGATATTCTTATTGTTCAGGATATGAAAGAGAAAGAAGCAAGTCCATTCATGGATAATCTCAGTGCTTCAGTACAGGTAGAAACAAAAACACCGCTTATTTATAATAAGGGTGCTGTGAACATCAAGGCCAAGGTAGATCTAAATGTATACAAAGCTGAATTGTCAGATTTGATGGTATTGGGATCTGTTGAGATACTTGAAGGCGGCAGTTATACTTTTGAAGGCAAGAGGTTTGTACTGGATAAAAGTCATGTATATTTTACGGGTGACGCAAACAAACCTCTTCTTGAGATAAGTGTAAAGTACAAGACGTTGAATCATCTTATTACTATCATTATTACAGGAAGTGCAAATACACCAAATATCAACTTTTCATCTAAACCTTCTTTGACAAAAGAAGAGATATTATCTGTTATCTTGTTTGACTCAGAAGGAGGAGCAGGTACAAACAGCAGTGGAGATATGATGAAAATGATGGGGGGAGCTATGGCGAAGTCTGCTCTTTCAGACTTTGGTATCCAACTGGATCATCTTATGCTGGGTGAGGGTAACAGTGTAGAAGTCGGTAAAAAATTGACAGATGATATCACGATCATCTATGTCAATGATGAGATCTCGAGTGTAAAACTCAAATATGAACATGGAGAACGTACTGAAAGTGTGATAGGCGTAAGTGAAGAGTCTCAATCTTACGATATCATCTATAAGAGAGATTTTTAAGAAAGTTTCCATATGGCTTTTTCCTTTTAGGAGTAAGTTTCTCTATAGGAACATAAGAGTGCACAGACTTATGAAAGTCTGTTCTTAAAATCCTCATATCCGAATTCACGTAACATTTCAACAGTACCATTTATTCTTTTTATGGCTATGGAAGGAAGCTTCACGCCATTAAAGGTAGTCGCTTTGACCATGGTATAGTGCATTTGGTCTTCAAATATAACTTTATCTCCTATCTTTAAAGGGACTTCAAAACTGTAGTCTCCCATAATGTCTCCTGCCAAACAGGTGTTTCCAGCCAGACGGTAAGTATGTTTTTTTTCACCTGCTTCACCTGCATCACGTACCTCTGCACGATAAGGCATGATGATCGTATCAGGCATATGGGCTTCAGCAGAAGAGTCAAGGATGGCTATATCCATACCATTGTGTACGATATCAAGAACAGTAGTGATCAGTGGACCGGTCTCCCATCCTACGGCTTCTCCTGGTTCAAGATAGACTTCCACCTCATATCTTTTTTTAAAGTCTTTAATGAGCTGTATGAGCTTCTGTGTGTCATATCCTTTTCGAGTGATATGATGTCCTCCACCGAAGTTTATCCACTTCATTTGTGGTATGTAGGATCCGAACTTCTCTTCAAAATTTTGAAGTACATTCTCTAAGGCACTGCTGTCTTGTTCACAGAGTGCATGAAAATGCAAACCATCACAGTCTTCTAAAACCGTCTCATCGATGTTTTGCAATGTGGTACCAAGTCGAGAATAGAGCCCGCATGGATTGTATATCTCCTTGGGTGATTCTGAATACTCTGGATTCACACGCAGACCCAGTGAGAGTTTTGGATTTATTGTTTTAGCCATCGCTGCAAAGGTATGAAACTGGGCAGGGGAATTAAAGACCAAGTGATGTGATATTTTAGCTATCTCTTTGATCTCTTCTTCCTTAAATGCAGGAGAATAGGTATGTACTTCTTTAGAAAAAGTCTCATCTGCAAGTTTTGCTTCATATAGACCACTGGCACAGCATCCATCAAGATAAGGTTTGATCAGAGGAAAACTTTTCCACAAAGCATACCCTTTTAGAGCGAGTAATACTTTTGCCCCACTTTGTTGTTTAATATCTGAGATCAGTTGAAGGTTTTTTTGAAGTTTTTCTTCTTCTAGCAGCCAACAAGGAGAAGGTAGAGTCGATAGTATATTTTTCATAAGAAATTATACAATAGAATCTGAAATATTTTGTTATAATGGAACAAAATATTTTTATTAGATGCTGAAGGGGACATATCGCAATGGGAAATAGACAAAATGAAAATCGTTCAAGTAATTTAAGTTTTACCGGTAAGGAAATTGAACTTGCTGCAAATATGTTAAAGACATTGGAACCTACTATTGATATCATGTATTATCTTATGGATCTTGAAAGAGAACAGACTTTTGTTCTTATGCTTTTGACAGCAAAGGATATCGATTTAAATGCATTGTTGTCTAAAGAGAAACGAGAAACTGACATCTTATACGAAATTGATAAAGAAGAGTCTATTTATGTCATGCTTTGTCAAGATACAAAGGTGGATGGCGGATATCGGTTTGCAGAGAGAGTGATCCGCAATATTCAATTAGATAAGGGTACAGATATTTATTGTACAGAATTGGAAGTAAGGGTTAGACATTATTCTCCTAAACAAGTGGTACTAAAACTGCTTGAAACATTTGTAAAAAGTAAACAGACGAATAAGTCTAATGAAATTGTTTTCAGAAGTCTATACTAATTAGTAGGACTTAAGGCATTTTACTGTAAAATCGCGTCCAAATATGCCACATGTAATGTTGGTACAAATTTATTAAGGATTATTCGGAATGAAAAGAACATACCAACCTCATAGTACACCAAGAAAAAGAACACACGGATTTAGAACAAGAATGAAAACTAAAAATGGTAGAAAAGTGATTTCTGCAAGAAGAGCTAAGGGTAGAAAAAGACTATCAGTATAAAGCTTTTAGGTATATAGCCATCAGTTCTATTAAACATTTTACTAGGATTAAAACCAGTAAAGAGTTCAACGGAGTGTATAAACACTCTACACAAACATGGCATACATCTTATTTTGTACTCTTCTACAAAAAGTGTGATGAGTATAAAGTAGGTTTTGTAGCCTCTAAAAAAATTGGAAATGCAGTTCATCGAAACAGAGCAAAACGTTTGTTAAGAGCACATTTCATCGAAAATATAGACCTCTTATCGCAAGGTTGTTACGTACTGGTTGCAAAACCTGCACTTATTGACGAAAACTATTCTGTAACACGTAAAGCGTATCTACATGCACTTAAGAAGTGTACTGCAACATAATTTAACACATATAACACTATACTATCATTGATATATTATAAAAGGTAAAATTTTGGAACAACAAGATTTAAATAAACGACTTCTTCTGGCATTAGCGCTCTCTTTCTTTGTATTTATAGGCTATAGCTACTTTTTTCCGGCTCCAACACCTACGCAAGATGTCAAACAAACATCAACTGCTACACATCAAACACCAGCAGTAAACACTGCATCGAATGCAAATGCACCTACTCCAAGTAGTGCAGTAACAACAGCAGCAAGTGCTCCGGTGCAAATGGCATCTACAGGTTTGGTTACTGTAAAATCTGATAACTTTATCATGACAGTAGATGAGTTTGGACGTATCTCTCAAGTTGAACTTTTAGAAACGAAGTATCATGATGATGAGGGTAATAATTTAAAGATGTTAAATGTCAATGAAGTCAAACCACTGGAAATAAGATTTTCAGATGTTAAACTGAATGAAGAAGCATTTAAAACACCTTATGTCAATGCAGGAAGTAATACGGTTGATGTGAGTAAAAGTGCACAAACTGTGACACTGACACAAACACTCTCATCGCTAACAGTCACTAAAAAGATCACCTTCAAATCTACTGGAGAGTATGATGTTACAGTAACTACTTCTTCATCTACACCATATTTTATCACACCGGGACATAGAC
>NZ_JBATIY010000128.1:0-22163 GCF_049668085.1 Sulfurovum sp.
CGCGGAGAGTGGGTGGTTATTATAAAAGCTCAGGAAAGCAAAGATAAAAGCCTTAGTTTTACTGAGGTGCTTAGTTTGGATCTACCACCTAAAATAAAGGCTAAACTACTTGCACAACTCAGTGACAAGAGTGTGAAAGAATGGTATAACGAACTCATACAGTCTACTTAACGCCTTAAAAGCTAAAAAAAGGTAAAATCATCTCTATGATTATATATGGAAAACAAGTCTGTTTACATGCCCTAGAGCACCATTCAGAGAAAATAAAAACCGTTTATGTTGCTAAGAAAGGGATACTCCCTAATGATCTATTTCATAAATATCATGATAATATCAAGTTTTTAGAAGAGAAGTGGGCTCAATCTATGAGTAAAGGTGGAAATCACCAAGGATTACTTGTTGAAATGGCTGAATTTGAACAGAGTTCTCTCCCAGAGATCAAGAAGAATGATTTTATTGTGGTACTTGATGGTTTAACGGATGTAGGAAACATCGGTGCGATTGTACGATCTGCATATGCACTTGGTGCAGATGCTATTATCGCTGCGGGAGTGAAGCAGCTAAATTTTGCTGCCATCGCACGTACGAGTTCGGGTGCAATGTTAGATATGCCTTTTATGATAGCACCTAATATTTTAGACACATTTAATGAACTGCAACAACTTGGATTTACCTTTTATGGTGCCTCTATGGATGGGCAAAATGTGCAAGATATAACATTCGACGCAAGACGTGTACTTGTTTTGGGAAGTGAAGGCAAAGGACTCTCTAAAAAAGTGATGGCAAAATTGGATCATAAGGTTTCAATAGAGATGAAACATGCATTTGATTCATTGAATGTGAGTGCTGCTGCAGCGATTTTAATACATAGGATGGGTTATGCAATTAAATGAAATACTTGAAGAAAATAGTATAAAAAGTATTAGTCAAAGGACCAAGATATCTGAGGATAACCATGAAAATCTTTTGGCCAGAAATTTTGAAGTTCTAATGAAGACCAAAGCGTTAGGGTTTATCTCTATTTTAGAACGAGAATATAAAGCAGATCTGAATGCATTGAGAGAAGAGGCACTTGCATATTATGCTTCGCATAAGGAAGACCATGCCTTTAGTGTAGGAGTCCCTATGGAAGAGGAAAAAAAGGGAAACTCAAAGCTCTTTTTGGTGGTAGTATTGGTGCTTCTGGGATATGCCTCTTGGTATTTCTTCACACAATTTGATAAAAAACATTTGAGTGGACTCATCCCGTTCATGGATGAGCAAATGATAGAAAATAACATCACCGTAGAGGATGCAGGGAAGAAACAAAGTCTTCCTCTAGAAGATCTAAGTATTGAAAGTGCTGTTGCTAACAATACAAAAGTTGTTACAGAAGAGATAATAGTAGGGAATAGTATTCAAGAGGCAAACCAGAGCAAGATACCGATGGTACAGGAAGTGAATGAGACTACTATACCAGTGAGCCAATTTTAATGCAGGCTGGATGGAAAGAATGACAAAAATTTTAAAGCGAGTAAAGCATGTTTGATGAAATTCAATTTGAGAAGATAAATCGATTACCAAAGTATCTTTTTGCAGAGATCAATGATCTTAAAATGCAATTAAGAAGAGAAGGGGCAGATATCATAGATTTTTCTATGGGGAATCCTGATGCTTCAACTCCACAGCCTATCATTGATAAATTATGCGAAACTGCGCAAAAGCCAAAAACACATGGGTACAGTGCAAGTAAGGGAATTTATAAACTGAGATTGGCTATGAGTAAGTGGTATAAACGTAAATACAATGCAGACTTGGATCCTGATACAGAAGTTGTTGCGACTATGGGAAGTAAAGAGGGTTATGTACACTTGGTACAGGCTATTTCTAATCCAGGGGATGTTGCAATCGTACCTGATCCTACTTATCCTATCCACTCTCAGGCGTTTATCTTAGCGGGTGCAAATGTTGAGAAGATGCAGCTTGTCTTTAATGAAGAAACGTTTGAAGTGGATGAAGATAGGTTTTTATCAGACCTGGAAGATCACTTAGATAACTCTATTCCTAAAGCAAAGTTTTTAGTGGTGAACTTCCCACATAACCCAAGTACAGCAACAGTGACACCTCAGTTTTATCAAAGACTTGTAGCTCTTGCAAAAGAAAAACGTTTTTACATTATTTCTGACATAGCGTATGCTGATATTACTTTTGATGGGTACAAAACACCTTCTATCATGGAGGTTGAAGGGGCTAAAGATGTGGCCGTTGAAGCTTATACGCTCTCTAAATCATACAACATGGCTGGTTGGAGAGTAGGGTTCATAGTAGGGAATAAAAAGCTTATCGGGGCACTTCAAAGCATTAAGTCATGGTTGGACTATGGGATGTTCACACCGATCCAGGTAGCTGCAACAGTAGCACTGGACGAACATTATAATATCCCTGATGATGAGATCATTCCACGCTATGAAAAAAGACGTGATGTGATGCTGGATGCATTTGCAAATGCAGGCTGGAAAATGGGTAAACCAAATGCCTCTATGTTCATCTGGGGTAAAATACCTGAAATTGCAAGAGATATGGGTTCATTAGAGTTTTCCAAACAGTTACTTCTTAAAGCAGGTGTTGCAGTGAGTCCTGGTATCGGTTTTGGTAAATATGGTGATGAGTATGTACGTATCGCTTTGATTGAAAATGAAAATCGTATCAGACAGGCAGCGCGAAACATTAAAAAGTTCTTAAAGGAACTAGAAGAGGCGAAAAATAATGGTTAAAATTGGTATTTTGGGGGTTGGAACTGTTGGAACTAGTGTTGCAAAGATACTTGAAGAAAATGGTGACATCATCGAAGCAAGAGCAGGAAAAAAAATAGTTGTCAAATCAGGTGTAGTGAAAAATCTTTCAAAAGACCGTGGGGTAAATATCAAACTTTCTGATAATCCTCTTGATGTCGTAGATGACCCAGAGATAGATATCGTTGTTGAACTGATGGGTGGGGTTGAAGAGCCATATGCTCTTGTAAAAAAAGCACTTCAAAATGGTAAAGCAGTTGTGACTGCAAATAAAGCATTGCTTGCCTACCATCGTTATGAACTTCAGGAGATAGCCGGAGATATTCCTTTGATGTATGAAGCGAGTACGGCAGGCGGAATTCCTATTATTGGTGCACTTCGTAATGGTCTGTCAGCAAACCATATAGAGTCTATTCAAGGTATTATGAATGGTACCTGTAACTATATGCTTACCAATATGATAAACAATGGTGCCCAGTATGATGAGATACTCAAAGAGTCTCAAGAGTTAGGCTATGCAGAAGCAGATCCTACTTTTGATGTGGGTGGGTTTGATGCTTCTCATAAACTTCTTATTTTGGCAAGTATCGCATATGGTATTGATGCAAAACCAGAAGATATCCTTATTGAGGGAATAGAAAACATTACGCAAACTGATGTAGACTTTGCTAAAGAATTCGGATATGAGATCAAATCTCTTGGTATCGCTAAAAAAGTGGGCAAGGGCGTAGAACTTAGAGTACATGCTACCATGATCCCTAAAGAGTCTATGATCGCAAAAGTGGACGGTGTGATGAATGCTGTGACGGTAGTAGGTGACCGTGTAGGTGAAACGATGTACTATGGACCGGGAGCAGGTGGTGATGCTACAGCTTCAGCGGTCATTGCTGATCTTGTAGATATCGTGCGTGGAAACCAGGGACCTATGCTTGGATATAAAAAAGGTTTGGAAAGTGGACTTAAACTTCTTCCTAAAGAAGAGATTATCACCCAATACTATCTTAGACTGGAAGTAGATGATCAAAGTGGTGTACTGGCAACGATCACATCCACACTGGGAGAGTTTGATATCTCTATAGAAGCAATGCTTCAAAAACCTACTACCAATGATGAGATAGCCAAACTACTCTTTACTACGCACACATGTAAAGAGAGTAAAATGCAAGATGCTATTGACGCATTAGGTAAACTTGATGTGGTGCATGGCGAGATCGCTATGATGAGAATCGAGAAGTAAAAGGAGTTAAAATGGCAAAAGATCACTATTTTGATATAACGGCTAAACTTGACATGATGGAACTTAAAAATGCAATTGTCATGGCCGAAAAAGAGGTTGCAACACGTTTTGATTTTAAAGGATTGGTAGCTGAGATCAATCTCAATGAAGCTGGAAAGACATTAAGTCTAAGTTCTTCTACAGATTCCAAGATAGATGCGCTCAAAGATATATTGATCTCTAAACTGATCAAAAGAGGGATTGCCGGAAAGTCACTTGAAGAGGTGAAAACCGAAGGTATCTCTGGTGGTAATACAAAAGTGATCTACCGTATAGTAGATACGATCGATAAAGATGAAGCGAAAAAGATCGTTAAAGCGATCAAAGATATGAAGATAAAAGTCACACCATCTATACAGGGTGATGAGGTACGTGTATCTGGTAAGAAGATAGATGATCTTCAGGCTGTGATGGCTGAAGTGAAAACTTTGGATCTCAAAGCACCGCTTGTTTTTGGAAACTTCAAGTAGGTTTTTATAGATTTTATAAATTGCCTTAGTTTGATAAACTGTGGCGTTGTTTCCCTCTGTTCATTTCTTTCTTTTGTCTTGTGATGAAAAGAAAGAGAACGAACCAAAGAAAGAAAAGCACAAGCGACAAAAATTTATTGTTGTTATTTAAATTTCTTGCTAGCTTGAATTTTGTCAGGTTATATCTGACAATATGCCTTAGTATCTACACTATGAACAGTGTCCACCACCACAGCATCCGCCTGAAGCAGCAGCTTGTGGTGCTTTCATAGCGATAGCAAAATTATCACCATCTTCACTAAGTTCAAAACCATGTTTACCACAGAATTTTTCATTCATATGGCTTACCATACCTTGTGCTTTGATCATCGCATCATCTTTGTTATCAAACGTAACATTATTTTCTAATTCACTTCTTTTGAAGCATCCACATTCTTGAGCTATATTTATAGTTGACATTGTAATCCTTTTTGTTTAATTTGACCGATAATAACAGAGAAAGATTAATAAGAACTTGATTATAAGCTAAATAAGAGAAATTTACTCTTATTTAGCTTTATTTATCACGAAAGTGGCAAACAATTTAGGCTTGTATTTGACTTGCTTTTATTTTTTTGATGTTTAGAAGCATGAAGATTGAAGTGATGAGCGCTACAAAGAAGAGACCTACAAAAACATAAAGTGTGCCAGAGTAGCTACCCGTTGTGTCTTTAACATAGGCAATAATAATAGGTCCCGCAAGTCCTGCTAAGGCCCATGCAGTTAGTATATACCCATGAATGGCACCAAGCTCTTTTGTACCAAAAATATCACCTATATAGGCTGGAACAGAAGCAAATGCTCCACCGTAACAGGTCATGATATAGTAAACCAAGATAGTAAATAATAGTACACTTGTTACTGTTGTGAGTAGATAAAAAGCAATGATCTGTGTGATAAAGAAAATGATAAATACAACAGGTCTGGTAAGGTAGTCAGAAACACTTGCCCAGATAATTCTACCTGCACCATTGAAGATACCCATGAGACCTACAGCAGATGCTGCGGCTAAAGCTGAAATACCAATGACTTCTTGTAAGAGTGGAGAAGCTACAGAAATAATGGCAATACCACAAGTTACGTTGATAAAAAGCATAATCCATAGACCATAAAATCTAGCAGTCCTGACGGCTTCATTACGTGTAATGTTTACTAGGTCTTCTTTGATCTTCTTTTTACCTGCATTGATAGCATTACTTAGACGTTCTGGCATATATCCTTCCGGAGGATTGGCAAGATATTGTGCTGCGGTAAACATAATGATGAAGTAGATAGAACCTAAGATGTAAAATGTTGAAGATACGCCTACAGCATCTATGAGTACTTTAATGGCAGGTCCTGAGATGGCAGAAGCAAAACCAAATCCCATGATGGCAAGTCCAGTTGCCATACCGCGTCTATCGGGGAACCACTTAACTAGCATAGATACAGGAGAAATATACCCTATACCAAGACCAGCTCCACCTAAAACACCATAGGTGAGATAAAGAAGTATTTTTGACTCCATGTAGATGGCTAGACCAGAACCTACAGTCCCTAGTCCAAATAAAACAGCTGCAAGTGTAGCAGCAACCCGAGGCCCTTTACTCTCTACAAATTTACCCATAAGAGCAGCAGAGAGACCCAAAAAGAAGATAGCGACAGAAAATGTGATGGTTACATCTGTAAGTGTCCAGTTCATTGTAGACTGTATAGGGTTTACATACACGCTCCATGCATAGACAGAACCTATACAGATGTGAATTGTCATGGCAGCCAGAGCCATAAACCAGCGGTTTTTAACTTTTGTGGTCATTGAATATTCCTTGATTTTGTATTAAAGGATTATATCTAAGTTGTAACATTGCATATTACTGTTAATGAGCTTTTTTTGAAGTAAGTACATCTATTTTCTACATCAATTTTAAATATTGCAAATCCTTTTGATATAATTCGATGGATATTAACAATAGTTACTTAAATAAACTTGATTTTACAGTTAATAAGGATGATTTATCTCCCAATTTATAATATAGGAACAAATGATGACAAAAAAAGTTGATAACGATTATAAAGTGATTGACAGTGTATGTGCATATTGTGGTGTTGGTTGTGACATTGCTGCACATGTTGATATAAAAGAGAATAAAATTAAGAAGATATTTGCCCATCCTGATGGTGCTACATCAGAAGGAAAGCTCTGTATTAAAGGAACTCATGGTTACGATTTTGTTGATTCAAAAGAGAGAATCAATGCACCTCGAATTCGTAAAAGTTTTTTAGAAAAAAACCCAGAAATTAAAGAAGCAATAGCTGGAACTTTAACCGATCTAGATGATACATGGTATGCGACTGATCTAGACTCTGCTACGACAGCTGGGGCAATGAAGTTAAAAGATATTCAAGCTAAACATGGTGAAAAGTCTGTGTGTTCACTTGGTGGGGCTAGAACTTCATGTGAGTCGGCCTACTATTTTCAAAAATTTACACGTCATACACTGAACTCTCCGCATGTTGATAACTGTGCAAGAGTTTGTCACTCTCCATCACTTAAAGGAATGAGACTCACTATCGGTGAGGGTGCTGCGAGTAATCCGTTTGATGATATCTATAAAACAGAGTTTATGATCGTTATGGGTTCAAACACTACTGAAGCACACCCAATTGTAGGTAACCGTATGATCAAAGCTGCGCAAAAAGGTACACCTATCGCATGTTTTGATGTACGTGAGATCAAACTGCATAAGTTCTCAAAATATAAAGCAGTCACACCTCATGAAGCAAATTTACTTGTTTTAAATATGCTCGCTTATACGATCATTACTGAAGAGTTGTATCATAAAGATTTTATCAAAAACAGAACAAAGAATTTTGAACACTTTAAAGAGAATATTTTAAATGACCCCTATGCTAATCCAGAATTTTTCAGAGAAGTTGAGGGATATGAGTATTTAGCTGATATGCTTCCAGAGATTGCCCGTGAATATGCAACAAAAAAATCTCTCATTTTATGGGGACTTGGAATTACTGAACATGTGGATGGTTCATATGCAGTCATGGCCATTGTACACCTTGCACTTATGACAGGAAATATTGGTAAAGATGGAGCAGGTGTTATGCCTCTACGAGGTCAAACGAATGTTCAAGGTGCTTGTGATATGGGTATGCTCCCATACTATGCACCTGATTACAGTGCACCAAAAGAGGTAGGTCTTATGACCCCTCAGTTAGTTGAGGGTATGCTTGATGGATCTATCAAAGGTGTTTTAAATATCGGTGAAGATCTTACACATATTCATCCAAATATTAACAAGCTAGTCAAAGCATTTGATAATTTAGACCTTATTTTTGTGCAAGAGCTTTTTATGACAGATATTGCAGAGCGTGCGGATATTGTTGTAGGGGTTAAATCAGCGTATGAAAAAACGGGAATCTATATAAATGCTATGAGAAAAGTGCACCTCTCTACGCCTTTAGTAAAATCTGATCTACCTGATGACTGGGAAGTTCTAAAACAGCTTGATGAGAAGATGGGTGGCGGTTATGGTTTTGAGACATCAGAAGATATCTGGGAAGATGTACGAAAAACGGCTACAAATAGATTTACCGGTGCATCCTATGATGTACTTCGAGCAAATGAAAAACAGGGAATTTCGTGGCCGATTACTGAAGATGGAAGTGGTACTCCAGTACTTCATAGAGAGGACTTTAGAACAAAAGACGGCATTGGTGCATTTAGATATCATGGATATAAACCTTTTGGAATGATAGAAGAAATTCTAAATAACAAGCTTACAGGATACCATCTCACAACTGGACGTATCATGGCGCACTATAATAACTCGGCACAGACAAAGTTTACTGAGAAATTGATGAAAAAACATACGCAAGATATCTTACTTGTTCATGAAGATGACGCAGCGGATTTTCCTAGCGTGCAGGTTATCTTAAAAACTGAATATGGTCAAACAAACCCACTTACTGTAAAGTTTACTGATAAAGTGCGTCCAAAAACACTCTATACAACATTTCATCATGCAGATTCCCACTTGAATTTTATTTTTGGTGACAAAAGTGATGAGCTTATCATGACGGCTGCATTTAAATCGATTCAGGTTGATGTCATCCCTGTAGGTGAGTAAATCGCTTTAGGGTAAATTTTAAGGTCACAAATTGTGACCTTAGCGACTCTCTTGTTCTCCCTTGACCCCATTAAATTCTCTGTAACAATTTCATTATAAAACATCCTAATATAGAACATTTTATAAGGTTTTCTATAGAAGGTACAGATATATCGTCTACAAACGTCGCTACAGCGATAAACCTTATAAAATATGTTAGATTATAAGGTTTTGAGAATATACAGTGTGATTTTCTATTGTTTATTAATCAATAGAAATAATTTTTCCTTGTTTCCCAAGTTTATATATTTTTCCTTTCCACTCAATAGTTGGTTTAAATAAGTTGATAAAAAATAGAATTGGAAAAAATATCAGATCATAAGCGATTGTCATAAGCAAATTTGTAGATGCAGGCATTTTATAAATAGATGTGTTTAATACAATGATATTGATAGCTCTAAGTAAGAATACACTAATAAAAAGAATTATAGAAGTGTTTAGATACTCACCACTTCCCATACATAGAGCAGCAAGTAACAAGACTGAGGCATAGAGTAGAGGATTCCACATCAATACAAAAAGGATATAAACAGCAATCCCTTCTGCACGAACCATTCCAAACCATTTACCAAGATGATTTATACCTTCTTGTAAAGAGAGATTTTCGTGGGGCATCATCACAGTTTTAGGAATAAAAATATTTTTGTACCCCCACTCAGCACTTGCAAAACCAAGTTCTCTATCATCACTTACTGTTCCTACTAATCTGCCATCAGCTTCACACTTTTTAAATAGTTCTTTTGGCATCATCCATAAAGCTCCAATAACTGTTGGTGCTTTTGCAAAGAAATGTAAATATGAGAATATGATATTGTAAAAATAGTTGATATATGTGGATAGTAGACCGCCACCTAAAGTACCTGTTCCACTATAATATGGTAAAAAATATACAATACCTACATCATCACTATTTAAAGATTTAAGTCCAGTTTTTAATGCGTTTGAATCAACGTTGACATCTGCGTCCATCGACCCGATAATATCATAGGTTGCATTTTGTACTGCAACCTTAATATTATGCTGTTTTCCCATCAACTCTTCAGACTCTCCCGTAAGAATTATTTTTATGTCTTTATCTTTAGCAGATTTTTTTACTGCTTTACAGACCCTATAAGCTGGGTCATCTTCTGTTTCCATTGCAAATAAATATTCTACAGATGATTGTATATCAGAGTCTACAAGTACTTTTAAATTATCGAATGTTGTTTCATCTGCGCCCTTGATCGGTACAATAAGTGATAGACCTTCTGTTGAAACCTCTAATTCTTCTTTTGCAGAGAAGTGAGTGAGCATTTTGAAAAAAGCTAGAGTCATAGAAAGTATGCCTATGATTGAAATTGCAAAAAATATCCAATAAATTACACCCATTTTTGTCCCTCTTATTTTTTTATAAAAGTATATCAAAAATATTGTGCTTGAAAACATTATAAAATATATAACTTTATAAGGTTTTTTTGCTTGTTATATTCTATATTAAAGTATAAAGTTTCAGGGGAACAAAAGAGAGTAATGAGATTAGTTTAAAATAGATATATTTAAGAGGAATAAGTAAAAAGTGCGTATCCTAAATTAAGGATACGCTTTAGGAAGTGTAGCTTATTATCCAAGTACTGTAAAATGACCTGAACCATCATTGATATTCCCACCTGCTTCATCTGATGGTGATGGGTGATGTGCCATAGCGCTTGATGCTAAACCGAGTGTTACAAGTAAGATTGCTGTAAATTTTTTCATATTAAATCCTTTTTATTTAAATATCCATCTGGTACTCAAGACCAGAACCGTGTTTTTGAATTACAGTATGAAGTATAAACAAGAAGTGTGAAAGTAGTGTGAAGAGGAAACCTTATAAAATATATAACTTTATGAGGTTATATTTAGATGATTGTTTAATACTTAATATAGTAATTTTGGAAAAGGCAACTTTTAAATTTTGGACAAGATTATAGGAGGCATGTCAATGAAAAAAATTATGCAATCTGAAATTAAAAGTTACCAGAAAGCCAATAGCGTATTCAAGGAGACTAATATGCTTTCATGAGTTCTATTATAGTCTTAATTTAAACAACATTATTCAATTCATTGTTTAAAAAATAACCATTATAATACAAACTGAAATTTGTACAGGGAAAACCTCATAAAATATATAACTTTATAAGGTTTTGACTTTGCAGTGATAAGGAATGATAATTTATTTAATCCTAAAATTTAAGGATACAAAAAAGTAAAACTAACTGAAGAAGAACAGGAGAGGTGAAATCTTATGTTTTCTAGTATGATAGAAACCATAACCAAAGATCAACCAAGACTATGTTGTATGCTATGGTGGCGGGCTAGTAAAATTAATAATAGTTATTATATACTATAAGAAAATATAAGGATGAACAGATGAATATACTCTCAACTTTATTAATGATAATAGCTTTAAGTGCTCCTATAAATGCTATCAGCGATATAGATAAAACGGTAAAGAAGCAATGCAAAGAGATAACAAATGATAGTAAGCCTATGGTTGCAAATGAGTATCTGCAAGGTATTATTGAAGGAATAAACTATGCTATACCATATAGTGATGCTACGGAACTTGCAAAGAGTGGAGCCATTAAAAGTATAATGGAGAAGGCATGCAAGAACGTTTTTGAGAATAGAACCTTGCATGGATTTAATTCTGATTATAAGTGGCAAGTCATGAAACTTACATCAAAGAAGCATAGTGAAATGAAGCAACAGTTTTAATCGATACATTGTGGTAGAGAACTTATTGAAAATGGTCGGAACATTGAAATATTTAATGTGTTCAAACAACTCATTATCAAGTCTATATTAGAAACCTTATAATATATATAAATTTATAAGGTTTTACTTTTACTAGAAATTATGACAATATGACATGCTTTTCTCTCACATTTATATTTTCTTCTATACTTAACCATAGAAAAAGTGATGAGGTTTATAACAATAACAAGAGAACTTCCAAAAACCTATGGTGATGAGAGTGAAACGCTTGCTAACCGTTTTTTAGAACAAGAAGGCTTTCTCATCGTTGAGAGAAATTACTTTGCACGTAAATTAGGAGAGATTGACATCATTTCAAGTCGTGAAGATGTCTTGCACTTTATAGAAGTGAAAAGTGGTAAAGCAGACTTTGATCCTGTCTATAATGTAACACCTTCCAAACTTGGAAAAGTCATCAACTCTGCACACTACTACTTGAAAACAAAAGATCTGGATCTGGCATTTAGCATCGATGCGCTTATTATACGTCATGATGAAGTAGAGTTTATAGAAAATGTAACGCTTTAGTCTTTTATTAGGTATAATTCTTTTTATTATTTAAAGGTACAGTGATGAAACTCTCCACTTCGGAACTAGAACAGTTTAACTCAGACGGTTTTCTTGTTTTACGTCAGTTTGCTGATCATGAACTATGTGATACTATTTTAGAGTTGGCTAAAGTTCATTTAAAATATAAGATCCTTCCTATTGAAACTGAATCAGAATATGTTGGTGAAGATAAAGAAGTACTTAGAATCACAGTACGTAGACTTAGACAAGTGTATCAACGTGATATTGTGTTTAAAACATGGATGGAAAATAAAGAGGTACGACCGATTTTAGAGCAAGTACTCCAAGATGCACCGGTACTTACTTTGGCTCATCATAACTCTATTATGACAAAAATGCCTCATACTTCTACAGAGACTTCATGGCATCAGGATATCCGATACTGGAACTTTGAAAATGATAATCTTGTCAGTGTATGGCTTGCACTGGATGAGGAGTATGATAAAAATGGCGTGTTGGAGTTTATTCCAGGCAGTCATAAAATGCAATTTGCGGCAGAGCAGTTTGAAGGCAAACAATATTTTTCTTCTACACGACTAGAAAATCAAAGACTGATAGAGAAAAAAACCAGTACGGCATTGCAAAAAGGTGATGTGGTATTATTTCACGGAAGGCTTTTACATCGTGCGAACAAAAACAGCACAGATAAGGCAAAGATCTCTTTTGTCTATACGGTTAAAGGGAAGAAAAATAGATCTATAGAGGGGACGCGTTCTTCTGCATACCCGGAAATCAGTCTAGAACAACTATAAATAAGAGTACTTTTATCCTAGTTGTATATATTTAGGACAAAGTTACATATTATTCTAAAAATATAAGCTGAAACAATAGTTTTTATAAGAAATGTACGTTATACTATATTTATATAAAATTTAAAGGTATAAATATGGCAAAATATATAGATTTAACAAGTGAAAATTTTGATGCGACTATCGCTGAAGGTGTAACAATGGTAGACTTTTGGGCACCATGGTGTGGGCCTTGTAGAATGATCGCTCCAGTTATCGAAGAACTTGCAGAAGATTTTGACGGTAAAGCGACTATTTGTAAAGTAAACACAGATGAGCAACAAGATATCGCAGTAAAATATGGTATCAGATCTATCCCAGCAATTCTTTTCTTCAAAGACGGTGAGATGGTAGACCAAATGGTAGGTGCAGCTTCTAAAGATGCATTTGCTGCAAAAATAGAGGCACAACTGTAAGCTATTATGCATGTAAGAGGGGGTTAACCCCCTCTTTTTAACACTTCTTTCATATCTATATTTAGATAAAATCTTCTAAAATTTTTAACCAAGTATTTTCATTGTATAATAGGTACTATTTGATTAAGTATTTTACTTTTTTAAGGATTCAAAATGTTAGATTGTGCAATTATTGGTGGCGGACCGGCGGGCTTAACTGCAGGGCTTTACGCAACACGTGGCGGATTAAAAAATGTAGCACTGTTTGAGATGGGTGTACCGGGTGGACAGATAACAAAGAGTTCTGAGATAGAAAATTATCCTGGTTATTTTGACAGTAGTAAAACAGGTCTTGATTTTATGGACACATGGCAAAAACAGTGTTTTCATTTCGGTTTGAAACATGAGATGAAGAAAGTAGAGTCCATACAAAAAATAGAAGGACACTTCACTATTACACTTGAAGGTGGTGAGACAGTAGAAGCGATGACAGCCATTGTTTGTACTGGTGCGGTACCAAGACGTGCTGGATTTAAAGGTGAAGATGAATTCTATGGTAGAGGTGTGAGCACCTGTGCTACATGTGACGGATTTTTTTATAAAGATAAACCAGTCACTGTACTTGGTGGTGGAGATACGGCCTTAGAAGAGGCTTTTTTTCTTTCTAATATTTGTTCAGACGTTTATGTGGTACATAGACGCGATGAATTTAGAGCTGCACCTCCAACACTAGACAGAGCTATGAGAAAAGAGAATATTCATCTCATTACAGATTCTGTGATAGAGGAGGCAGTAGGTAGTGCAATGGGTCTTAGCGGCGTTGACATCAAAAACATTAAAACAGATAAGATCACACACATGGATAACACAGGACTTTTTGTCTTCGTGGGGCAGGATGTGAAAAATGATGTGCTGAAAGATGAGAATGGAGATTTCATTTGTAAAATGAGTGATCTGGGTCAAGTCGTAGTTGATCTGAATATGAATACATCCGTACCAGGTCTTTTTGTTGCAGGTGATTTACGTATCAATGCACCCAAGCAAGTAGTCTCAGCTGCAGGAGATGGTTCAATAGCAGCACTTCAAGTAATTTCATATATTCAGGAGCAACAGTAATGGCAAAAGTTGGTATCGTAGGCAGTACAGGTAGAATGGGTGAACACCTTATTAAAAATGTTTTAGAAAATGAGACATTGGAACTTAGTGCATTACATGTATTTGATGAACTCAAAGTTGATGTACCTTCTGATGTACTGGTGACTAACAGCATGAAAGCAGTGCTTGAAGTGTGTGATGTAGTGATAGATTTTTCAGCACCAGTAGCAACACAAGAACTTTGTGAAGAGGCCTTAAAAAATCCTACAGCACTTGTGATAGCAACAACAGGGTTTACTCAACATCAGCAAAATCTTCTTACAGAAGCATCAAAAGAGATGCCGGTTCTTTATGCATCAAATATGTCAGCAGGTATTGCGCTTCTCAAACAATTGGTTGAGCAAGTTGCGGCAACGTTGGTAGATTTTGATATCGAGATCGTAGAACAGCACCATAGACATAAAGTGGATGCTCCAAGCGGTACAGCATTAACTTTGGGTGAATTTGCAGCTAAGGGTCGTGGTCTGGACTTGGATGCAGTACGCGTAAGTGGACGAGATGGTCAGATCGGTGCAAGAAGCAAGGATGAGATCGCTGTAATGGCGCTTCGTGGTGGTGATATTGTAGGTCGACATACAGTTGGATTTTATAATGATGGTGAGTTCTTGGAACTGAACCATACAGCTACCAGTAGAGAGACATTTTCAAAAGGTGCCATTCGTGCAGCGACATGGATCGTAAATCAAAAGAGTGGACTCTACTCTATAAATGATTGTTTAGGAATTTAATATGTGTGCAATAGTTGGTGTTTTCGGTGCAAAAAAAGCTTCTACAGTAGCGTATTATTCGCTTTTTTCAATGCAGCATCGTGGACAAGAAGCCACAGGTATTTCTGTTGCAAATGGTGAAAATATCTCTATCTATAAAAAGCGTGGAATGGTTGCAGATGTATTTTCACAATCAACACTTGATAATTTAGAAGGTACATGTGCAGTAGGGCATAACCGTTATTCAACTGCAGGTTCAGACTCTGCGGGGGATTCTCAACCTGTGTTCGCAAAGTATAAACTTGGTGAAATTTCAGTGGTGCATAATGGTAACCTGATCAACAAACAAGAAGTAAGAAGAGAACTTATTGATAAAGGTGCCATCTTTCAAACAGATATGGATACGGAAAACATCATTCATCTTATTGCTAAATCACAAGAAGACTCTTTGGTAGACCGTATTAAAGATATGCTGACTAAGATAGAAGGGGCATACTGTTTAGCCATTCAAAGTCGTTCAAAAATGTTTGTTATTCGTGACCGTTTTGGTATACGTCCACTAAGTCTTGGTAAATTTAAAGATGGCGGCTATATGGTAGCCTCAGAGACCTGTGCATTTGATCTTGTTGGTGCAGAGTTTGTACGTGATGTTGAACCGGGCGAAATGCTTATTTTTGAAGAAGGAGAAGAGCCAAAATCAGAAATGGTATTTGAGAATGTAGATTTTCATCCATGTGCTTTTGAGTACATATACTTTGCCAGACCGGACTCTGATATAGATGGTAAAAATGTTTATGAAATGCGTTTAGAGATGGGTAAAAGACTGGCACGTGAGACACCTGCCGCAGTTGATCTAGTGTTGCCGGTACCAGACTCTGGTGTCGCTGCCGCAAAAGGTTATGCTGATGAACTGGGTGTGCCTTTTGAGATGGGGATCGTACGTAATCACTATGTTGGACGTACCTTTATTGAGCCTACACAAGAGATACGTGACTTAAAAGTAAAAATGAAACTCTCACCGATAAAACATCTTATTGAAGGCAAAAGAGTAGCTATCATTGATGATTCACTTGTTCGTGGGACAACCTCTAAACAGATCGTACGTATGTTACTGGAAGTTGGTGCAAAAGAGGTACATATGCGTATCGCAGCACCGGAGATAAAATATCCTTGTCGTTACGGTATAGATACGCCTACAAAAGCTGAGCTGATCTCTGCAAATTACTCAGTAGAAGAGATAAGAGAAAAAATAGGTGCAACATCATTAGGTTTTTTATCTATAGAAGGATTGACTGAATCTTTAGGTAATGAGAGGAATTATTCGTTGGTTTCTTTTGATGGAAAGTATTTTGCCGGTGGAAATGAAGATACATTAGGTTGTGCAGGCGGCTGTTAGTTCAATATATATGATTGAACTTCAAGAAGAAAGAGTTATTTCTTTCTTCCTTCTTTTTCTACTATCCCTGACATACCAAATCTACGTGCCAATTCCTGTTTGACTCTGTCTGGAGAGATATTTCTGTATCCCAAACCTACCAGTGTGTGATAGAGCAGGTCAGCACTCTCATAGATAACTTGCTCGTCACTTTCTTCATTAATGGCTACGCATACTTCATCTGCTTCTTCACGGATCTTGGAGAGCATCAGTTCTTTATCATCTAAAAGTTTTTTAGTCCATGATTTGGTTTCATCTGAAGCATTTTTACGTTCTAGGATAGTATGGTAAAGGGTATCTACTACACCATAGATGGCATCTGTATCTACTTCTTGGTCCAAGATGATCTTGTCTTGCATAACGGACGTAAAGAAACAGCTCTTTCTCCCTGTGTGACATGCTACACCGTTTTGTTTTATTTTTAAGATAACCGTATCTGCATCACAGTCAAGCAGTACATCTTTAACCTCTTGTGTATGGTTAGAGCTTTCACCTTTTTTCCAGATACGTTGTTTGCTACGACTGAAGTAGTGTGCATATCCTGTAGAAAGAGTCAGATTGTAGGCTTCTTCATTCATATAAGCAAGCATAAGCACCTCGGATGTTTCATGTTCTTGAGCGATAGCAGGTATAAGGGGGTTCTTGTTCCAGTCTATTTGCATAGGGAGATCTCCATAAGGAAAATATTTGATGTTATTATATCGATTGTATACATTAGAGGAGCTTTTTTGGATTTGACAGATCACAATGAATATTATGAGATAGCTAGAAACATTTTAGGATAAATGCTCGATTTTTGAATTATAATATCAAATAAATTAAAAAAGCCAAGGAGCTTTTTATGCACGAATTTTTTTCCAAGCTTCAATATTATGGTCTTATACAATGATTCAAATAAGTACAAATATTTATTGTGATCCTTTGTTTGAGAATATAGATATAGAGAATAAGCTTTTGCCAAACCAATATAAAGAATATCCATATCTTATTATTAAAAACTTTTTTTCATACGCATCATGTGAGAGACTTGTTCAATTGGTGCAGGAAGATGAAGAAACAAAAAGAAAAGCACAGGTAAAAAAAGAAGTGATTTCGGGTATTATCCAAGCGGATGTCGTTGAAGAGTATCGTAAAACCAATATCTATAAATTGGATGCACTTTATGCAAAGTATTATGATGATCAATTTATCAAATATAAATCTGTAATGGAGGAGTATTTTTCTGTTGCATTGACTTTGTCAACAGATGTGCAGGTACTAGAGTATAAAGAAGGATTCTTCTATATTAAGCATGCTGATGATTCAAGTGAGATCATCAATAAAGATAAACAGACCATAGGTTTTAAACTGGTTGCTCCACAGAGAAAGTTATCTACGGTACTTTTTGCCACAAGTCATAAGACCAATGTGCAAAATGAAGCCCAGAGTTTTAGTGGTGGTGAGTTGATGTTTAATTATCTTTATAACAGTGAAGGTGAATCTGTCAAAATAAAACCTGAAGCCGGAGATATGATCATTTTCCCTAGCAACCCGTATTTCTCACATGAAGTATTGCCTGTAGAATCGGGATATAGACTAACACTAGTTCAATGGCATGATACTATATAAGAGATAGTTGTAAAGAATGAGTAAGAAGAATTAAATAGAAAAAGAGTGGATCCACGGGACAAGCCCGAGGATGGAGAGATGGATTACTGTTCACCCATCAAACGCTGCTGTTGTTTACCTTTTGCATCTACCCAGATGTTTGGTACTGCACCACCAGGTGTAAGGAAGATCTGTGCATCTTTGTTAACTCTAAGCGCATCGTTGAATTTCGCTTGTGTTTTGATCTGCTCCAACTCGAGTAGTTGTCGAGTCAGTGAATTTGAGATGAGTGTATTCGCTTTGGCTTGCTCTTCTGCTTCGATACGAATTTTATCAGCCTCACCTTGTGCCTCGATACGGTTTCTTTCTGCTTCACCACGTGCTACTTCTGCAGCTCTTTGTGCTTGCTGTTTTGCTTTTTCTTTCTCTTGTTCTGCAATAGTAACATCTTGTTTAGCTATCTGAACTCTTTCTATCTGATCTTTGATCTTTGTAGGGAGGTTGATAGTTCTAAGCTCAACAGATTCAAGGATAACAGGTTGATTAAGGAGTGCATCTACACTCTCTTTGACTTTAACTTCAATTGCTGCGGCAATTTGATTACGCATTTCAGGAAGTTGCTCTGCTGTATATTGACCTACAACATCACGCACCACTTCACGTACTTTAGAGTTGATGATCTTTTCTTCCCAACTTGTACCCCATTTTTCAATGGTTGCGGGTGCAGTTTCTGCTTTCATTCTGTATTGTACTGCAATGTCGATATTGACAGTCAATCCTCTTTTATCCAGTACTGTGATTGCCGGGTTTCTCTTTAGACCACCTTCAAGGTTTCTGTATGCATCACCCAGTTCCCCAGTTCGTACATCAGAGTATGTGATCATTCTGATACGTGTATTCACAGGGATGATCTTTTGAAGTACAGGGATAAAAAAATGTAGTCCGGCGCTAAGAGGCTCTTGTTCAAATTTACCAGTGTTTATTTTGATTCCCACTTCACCAGAGTTGATGATCGTAAATGGTTTGAGTACAAAAATAGCAAAGCCTATAACTACGATTATAAAGATCCAGGGTGCACCTTTACCCATATTGTTCAGAGGGTTTTCAAAGTTGTTTCCACCGCCTCCACCACTGTTATTGTTATTTGAGTTGTTACTTGGCTTTTTCTTTTTAAAATAGTCGTTCATATCTGCTGGCATGTATTATCCTTAGTTTATATAGGTTAAGTGTTGAATATAGGCAGGGTTTTTACCTGCAACCACATCAAAATAGGCTGTCTGTAATTTTTCTGTAATAGGTCCTCTGGATCCTGCACCGATGATACGTGCATCCACCTCTCTGATAGGGGTTACTTCCGCAGCAGTTCCTGTAAGGAATGCTTCATCTGCGATGTAGACTTCTTCACGTGTAACACGGCGTCTTACCACTTCTATACCCATATCTTTAGCGAGGTCGATCACTGTTTGCTGAGTAATAGATTCCAGTGTATTGTCACTAGGAGGAGAGATGAGTACCCCATCTCGAACCATGAAGAAAGCTGCACCGGATGCTTCTGCAATATACCCTTGATCATCTCTGAGCAATGCTTCATCATAGCCGGCTTCAACTGCTTCAAATTTTGCCATTTGAGAGTTGAGGTAGTTGGCTACAGCTTTTGCCTTACCCATACTTGATGTATTGGGTGTTCGTGTCATAGAAGAGATCTTAAGTCTAATACCTTTTTTTAGACCTTCTTCACCAAGATATGCGCCCCATTCCCATGCGGAAATAGATACATTTACCGGGCAATCTTTATGATAAAGACCCATAACCCCATATCCAAGATAAACCAATGGTCTGAGGTATGCACCATCAAAGAGTTCATTTTCCTGTAAGAGTTTTACTTGTGCATCATTAAGTTCATCAAGCGTAAAAGGTACATCCATAAGAGTCATTTTAGATGAATTCAGAAGTCTTTGTGTATGTTCTTTCAGTTTAAAGATCGCACATCTTCCATCTACGGTCTTGTATGCTTTAGTCCCTTCTATGGCACCATTACCATAGTGTAATGTATGTGTGAGTACATGTACTTTGGCATCATCCCAAGGTATGTATTCACCATCCATCCAGATATATTTTGCTTTGTTCATTATGATTACTCCAAGACCTACGATTAAAGTGGTCAAAATTAATGGATTATATTAGCCAAATTATTGTTAATAGTCGGTTATCTCTTGCATAGTCCTATCTGAAGGCCTGTATTGGTTAATATCTATACACTTATCCATATTTTAAATACTTATATTATTGATATACTTAGCTTATGATAAAGAAGTGTAAAAGGACAATAGTATGAAAGAATTTATCAAAGTATATAATAGGAATCAGGAAGATATTGAAAAATTCATTATTACAACTTTAAAAAATAGTGGTTTGATCTTGACCAATACATCTAGGAACTATAAAAAGCTATTCCAAACATTTCCTTCTATGGAACTCATTTACATCACGGACGAAAATTTTGATCAAACTTCTTCCAATGTATTTAGAAATAAAAAGGATGCATTACAGGAGGGTAATAATAGGGCTTATATGCATACAAAAGTAACGCAAAAGGATGAATCGTTTTCTATCAGTACGCCTTATATTAGTTCTGCAACAGGACATACTTGTATAACGGTAATGAAAAAAGAAGATGGTCAATATATTTTTATCGATTTTAGGCTTTCTACTTTACTTGGAAGACTTGGCTTGGTGGAACTTAACCCTGCTTTTAATGAGTTTACAAAATTCTTTTATAAAGCGGTAGGTTTTTCACTCATGGCATTTGCTTTTTTCGCCATAATTTATGCACTATTCGGATATGCGTCCAGTATTATTATAGAAGGAAAATTCTCGCTTGATACACTCTTTAAACCTATTGTAGCATTGACTTTGGGGTTGGCCATTTTTGACCTTGCAAAGACTATTTTAGAGAGAGAAGTCTTTTTTAAGAACTACAGTAAAGAGAATGAAGATGCGACTGTACTTACAAAGTTCTCTATAGCCATTATCATCGCACTTTCCATTGAGGCATTGATGGTGGTATTTAAGATCGCTTTACATGATTATTCCCAGATGATACATGCACTGTATCTTATCATAGGTATCGCATTGATCATTGTATCTTTGGGGATTTACAGTTATTTGGCAAGAAGATAAAATAAGTTTGTATTATATTGATAGCTATGGTATACTTTTCTTGATTTAGATCAAGGAATTAGACATATGTTTGAACTCAAAGATGTACCACTTTTTTCAGCCCTTAATGAAACACAATTGTCAGAACTGCAAGCACATATGCGTCTGAAAAATTATGATAAAGACTGCATAGTATTTTATGAGGAGGAGAAGAGCGAGTATCTGTATATTTTACTAGAAGGGCATGTACGACTTTATAAAACAACCCCTACGGGTAAAGAGATCTACCTACATGGGATGGCTGCTCCTTCACCGCTTGCCTTGTTTCCTGCGCTTGAAAGAGTGGCATTTCCTGCAACCTGTACATTCATTACAAGTGGCACAATGGCACTTTTACCTCTGGATAAACTACACGAATGTTTAAAGAACTTAGATTTTTCTTTAGCGATGATAAAGGCGATGACAAAACGGATGAAGTTGCTTGAAACATTACTGCATAAAGAGACAGTATATTCATCAGAAGCAAAAGTAGCGGATCTTATAGCCAATAACGGTAAAATATTTCAATATATGAAAAACAATGAAATAGCCTCAATACTCAATATTACTCCTGAAACCCTATCTCGTATCTTATCTAAACTCAAAAAAGAAAATATCATCACGATCGATGAACATGTGGTAACGATACTAGACCAAAACAGACTTCAACATACTATTGAAAATAATACTATAAAAAAAATGAACTATCAATTTAGTTGATCATAAATTCGATAGTTGATTTTTATAAAATATGAGATAAAAATCCTCTCAATTAGCTTCCTCTATAAATATCTTTAATTTTTCTTGAATAACCCAAAAATTGACATACATCAAGAA
>NZ_JBATIY010000129.1:0-2225 GCF_049668085.1 Sulfurovum sp.
ATCTATAGTGTAAAGTCCAGCAGCCATAAATACTTGCCCTGGTTGATAAATGTGTATTTTATTAGGAGCAATGAGAGTTATGTTAGCATTTGGTAGAGCGCGGCTAAGTCTGGATAGAGCCATAAAACCACCAGCTCCACCGCCTACTACTACTATCTTCGCCTTCTTGTCACTCTTGGCACCTGCTGCTTCTGCTTCAGCCGCTTCTAATGAAGAAGGTATACCCATAACAGTGGCTGCACCTCCAACACCCATCATTTTGAGTGCTGTTCTTCTACTTATACCCTCATTCTTCTCCCCATGTAAAAGATCTACCAGTGGTTTACTATGCTCAATCTTCTTGTCTCTCATATTTAAAATCCTTTTGATTTGTATACCTAAAGTATAAGATAAAAAGAGTTTATAAATACTGAATAAATTGTATAAAAATGATACAAATATGTTATTCTTTGGGAGACAAAACCCATTCTATATTCTTTAAAATCACGTAGTTTGATTCAATAACTGTATAATGCAGACAATATTATAAATGAAGAGAGAAATATATGACAACACAATTAATACAGGCACTTTCTGGTTTGGGGATGTTCTTGTTTGGTATGTTATATATGGAACTTGCACTGAAAGAAGCTGCAGGTGTTCGCTTTAAAACCTGGATAAAAAACTCAACATCCACTACTATGAAATCTCTTATGAGTGGTGCAGTAGCTACTGCTCTCCTTCAGAGCTCCTCGGTAGTGACACTCATGACACTCTCATTTGTTAGTGCTTCGTTAATTTCCATGCATTCAGGTATTGCCGTTATATTTGGTTCCAATGTTGGTACAACGATCACTTCATGGGTTGTTGCAACCCTCGGTTTTAAGGTCAAAATAGAAGCTTTTGCCCTGCCCCTCATAGGTGCCGGAGGATTGATGCTGATCTTAGGTGACTCTCATAAAAGAATCCGTACTATAGCGAAAGTCTTTGTCGGATTTGGACTTTTGTTTCTTGGTTTGGATATCATGAAAACCGCTATAGAGTCATTGGCTGGAGCAATAGACCTTGCTAAGTTCACAAACTTTCCATTGATCACCTTTGTAGGGATCGGTTTTCTTCTTACTGCATTGATACAATCTAGTTCAGCGGCCACAGCCATTGTTCTTAGTGCCTTGTATGTTCATATACTTAACTTTGAGCAATCAGCAGCTATGGTTATAGGTACAAACATTGGAACAACAGTTACTGCTATTCTTGGAGCCATAGGTGGTATTCCTGATAAAAAACGTGTTGCAATGGCCCATTTTATCTTTAATTTCATTACTGCGACAGCAGCATTTTTACTTTTACCTTTTTTAACACATTTTGTAATGGATGTAGTTGGACTTCATAATGATCCTGTAACTGCACTGGCAATGTTTCATACTTTGTTTAATCTACTGGGTGTAGTACTACTATTACCTTTTATATCACTGATGGCTGAGTATTTGAATCGTCTTTTCATACATAAAGAACCTGTATCCACAAAATACATACATTTGGTCGATCCTGAATTATCGGAAACAGCACTTGTTGCGCTAAAAGATGAAGTTAATAATTTGTTTGTTAAAACGATGAAATATGCACTTTTGATCGCTAACATTAAACCCAACGATGTACTTCTAAAAAAACTTGGAGTGAAGGAAGCAGTAGAGCTTAATCAGGAACAGATAGAATTTGATCATAAAATTGCCTACAATAGCATTAAGGATATTGAGATCAGGATCATGGAATTTGTTAGTATATTGAATCATCAAGATATGCTGCCAGGTGATAGAGAAAGTCTTAAAACTCTCTTGGCGTCGGTAAGAGAAAATGTTTATGCGGCTAAAATTCTTAAAGATATTAAAAATGATATGAACGAATTCTCTGAAAGCAGTAGCGAGATCATTCATGATATTTATGATTCGATTCGAAAAAATCTTGTTTATGCCATATTGATCTATGTCAATTATATGGAAGAAGAGTGGAGTATGGATAAATGCATTGAAAAATTCTCAAAAGCCGAAGAAGAGAATGAGCTAATCATGAAAGAAGCTACTTTGTCTATCAGTAAAAAAGGTATAAACGAGAAGAAGGTTGTTTCTCTGCTCAATACGAACAGAAGTGTATCCATTGCATCGCAGGCACTTTTTGAAGCATCAAAATCAGTGTCACTGCACTTCCCTCTTGAGGATTGATAATATAGCCATTTAGCCCTCTTGTGT
>NZ_JBATIY010000130.1:0-7099 GCF_049668085.1 Sulfurovum sp.
GTATGCACGTGCATTGTCCGGACCTTTTGGTCCATTGATATCTGGTTCAAAACCATCAACATTCGGCATTACGATCTTTAAGAACTTTTCTCTGTCAAGAACATATTCATCATCTACTAGTTCACCATCAATCTTCATTTCATTGATATTAAGGATATATGCAGACACTGCATACACTTCATCATCAGTCAATGACAATGGTGCTTGGTGAGGCATACCAGTTTTAATGTACCACCACAATGTACTTGCATATGGCCAGTTCGAACCAAATACACGCTGAGGACCGTCAGAATCCGGATCAGTTCTTTGATTCATAAGTGTCTTCTGCATCTTATATGCATTACCAGCTGTGAGTCTCGGGTAAAGTCCAGCACCTGCACCAAAGTCACCGTGACAAGATAGACATTTTGTTTCATAGACCTCATCACCATCTTCTACAGAACCTGAACCTTCAGGAAGACCTGTACCGTCTGGCATAACATCGATATCCCAAGCAGCCTGCTCATTTGCAGTTGCTGTTTTACCTTTGTTGAATGGTGTTTTATGTGCTTCTTCATTTACATGGTATGCACCTGTTTTACCGTTAACGACAGGGTAAATCACCCCACCATCAATGACCAATTTACCATTCTCATATGTGTTCTTAACAGTATCTGATAACTGTTGATGTAATGGGCCTACTGCATCGATCTCTCTTTTAGTGAAACCTTCTGTACTCATTGGCATAGTTGTTACTGCCGGTGCATTACTTTTTGATTCCGCTGTATCTTTTGTACCATTCGATGCATTACAAGCAGTTCCCAAAAATACTACCGATGCAAGTAAAGTACTTGCAACAATTTTTTTATGATAAGATTTGTACATTTGTAACCTCTCCTTTCGCATCTATTTCCCATGTATGAATACCATTTCTATGGTAAACACCTTCGATTCCTACAGCAGCTCTTTCATTTTTAACTGATGGTTGGATATGTCCTGCATCATCTGCTGCACGTGAACTAAGGAGCATTGGCTTACCTGTATATTCATGCATCAGTGAGAATCTAGTCCATGATTTTTCAAGTACTAAACCTTTAAGAGATGCTTCAACCCAGTTTTTACCGCCGTCAAACGATACATCTACTGTTGTAACTGTTCCATGTCCAGACCAAGCAAGTCCTTCTATCTCTACCATGTCACCTTTTACTAGCTCATCCCATGGCTTTTCAGGACATGGTGAAGTAATAACAGAGTTCACTTCATTTACATAGAAGTGCTGTATCGCTTTACCTGTGTGCTTCAATGCCGTATACTTAGATGTCTCTTCTTTTGCATAGAATGGCTCAGATGCAAATTCAAGTCTACATAACCATTTTACACATAAGTTCGCTTCCCAACCTGGAACAACGATTCTTATCGGATAACCTTGTTCTGGACGCAATGCTTCACCATTTTGTCCCCAAACGATCATTGCATCATCAAGTACTTTGTCTACTGGGATCGTTCTACCCATATGTGAACTGTCATTACCTTCTGCAAGCATCCAACGTGCTTCTGGTTTAAGTCCAAGATCTTTAAGGATATCTTTGATGTAAACACCAGTCCACTCAGCACAAGACATAAATCCTTTTGCAAATTGGATAGAGTTGAATTGAGGTCCTCTCCACTCAGGTCCACCATTTGCTGGACACTCTAGGAAGTGAACTCTACTTACATTTGGATATCTTTTAAGTTGATCCATCGTTAAAACGATCGGCTTCTCAACAAGACCGTGAATCATAAGTCTATGCTCATTTGGATTAATCGTTGGTGTCCCACCATGGTTTCTGTTAAAGAAAAGTCCATTTGGTGTAAGAATACCACTTAGATCCTGAATAGGTGTTACTGCAATTGATGCTCTGTAGTTACCTGAAGAAAGAATTGGTGTTGTTCTTCTTGTTACTGCATGTTCATAAGGTGAAGGCTGACCATATAGGTTAACATTTACATCATCACCCCATGCAATTGCCCATGGTTTATGCTCCATAATATGTGGATCATCCTCAGCGTTCGCTTTAATCTCGCTCGCGTCTATTGTGACAGGTGCGACAACACTAGCTGCTGCTAATGCGCCCATAGAATAAGTTGCTGTTTTCTTAAAAAAGTTTCTTCTTGATACTTGCTCTGACACTTCAGAAACGACTTCAAGTTCTTCTTTGGTTATCTTATTCATTTGTCCTCCTTGATTAATATTTTAAAATGACTAAGGATAGTTACCTTAACTTACGTCATATGCCATAGATTATATAGAAATAAAATAAAAGTAATAAGGAAAATGATTAACTAGCCTTCATTATATTGACAATTATCTTCTTATTGTTTCAAATATTCCCCAAAAACATAAATAAAGGCTATAATTATCATAAATAATATTTACCTGGGTATAGAATTTTACCCGAGATTGAACAAAGTATCCCCCTGTCAATCTGAACAATTACTCACCAGAAGCCATACAACTTAATGTCAAAATATCAACATATGCTCTTGTATAATACAACTTCTCATCCATGCCTTCAAGAACGGCAAAAACTGTACCTTTAAATGCCATCCTCATATTAAACGCATACTCTATGACACCCTCTTCTCCCACATGAAACACTGCTACCAAACTTTTGGGATTAGCATCTTGGAAAATGGCAACAGTTTTTGCTTTCATATTAGAACGGATCATAATCGGGATCTCTTCTCTGTCTTTGACTATCCCTTTGGGAACGATAAGCTCTATTTGTCCACTTTTCTGAATGGTTGCGAACTTTTCTTTTCCATAAATTGCCATAGCGGCTTCATTAATGGAAGAGGCCTTCCATGCCTCCGGTTTATACTCTCTGTAATCAACCGCAAATGCCTGTGTCACATAGGGAAACACGCAAAAGCCAAGTGCTAGAAAATGACGTCTTTTCATGCTTTTCCCAATACTCTGCGTATCGCTTTGGCGCGTACATCCACATCGCCCTCATTACTTGCATTGGCTTCCAGCGCTTTATTCAATCCATCTTCTTCTCTTCCATACTTCATAATTAAATAGATCGATTCAGCAAGTGTATTTTCCAGTGGAGTAGAAGGATCTGGTTCTATTGGAGTAAAATAGGTATTATCCCAAAGGACTCCCATGCTTAACAGAGCTAAAGCATCATTGTTTTCTTCTTGTGAGAGTTGGGACTGAGGATGTATGACCTCTTGATATTTTGCCATCGCCTGAGATACTTTAGCCGGTATAGGACCTCCTAATGTCACGGCTGACATCTCAATGGCATCTCTATACGGCATACCATTATCCATATTTTCTTCAACCCTACTATAAAATTGCTCTATCAATTCTTCGCCATCTATATTCACAAAAACTCCTATACATAATCTAAATTCAAAGATAATATAAAAGAGCTTTGAGTTTTCTGACATACTTAATAGAGCCATGAGCTAAGGCAACTTTCCTCTATAAATTCTTTATGGTACAATTTCATAAAAATGTAGAGGAGAACTATAGTGACAAATGTAGGTAAAGTGCTTGACCTGTTTATATCAGTACAGGGGTCCTCCGTGAGAATTGAAAAAGATGCATTCGACTTAGATCCAAAAGGAATCATAGAAGACAAGTATTATGATACGAACATCCAGCGTTCTGTGCTGATTACTTCACTCGCAAGCTATACACTCGCGAACAAACATAACATTCAACTTCCTTTTGGTTCTTTGGGAGAAAATATTTTAATAGACTACGATCCCTATCATCTAAATGCTGGTGACCAATTACGTATGGGAGAAGTGGTTTTGCAGATAAGTCAAAACTGTACTATGTGTGACCATCTTTCCAAAATAGATGAAACACTGCCTACTCTACTGAAAGATGATAGAGGTATTTTTGCCAAAGTCATTAAAGGTGGGGTAATTAAAAAAGAGGATGAAGTCGTTCTCTTAACGTAAAAGATATATTTCTATCATGGGAATAAAATCCCCATGATAAGATACTTACTTATTTAGCTGTAAGTTTTTTGAGTATTGCTTCCATTTTCTTTTGTGCCATGATTAGAACATCATGAGATTCTTTATCTTCAATAGCTATTGATGCTATCCAGTTATAGACTGAAGGGAAACCGATCTCCATAGTATTTGTTCCTTTTTTCTGATACATATACATTGAACATGGGGCAAATGCTCCTGCTTCAGGATGTGTTTTGGAAACTTTATAGATCACTTCTAGATAACAGATCGAATAAACATCATAAAAGTTATATGCTTCATTACCATTCTCTTCAAAGTCATAGTTAAGGTCATTAAATCCGGCATTGATAAACATGGCTGGAATGAGTTCCTGCTCAAAGTTCTCTTGGAACTCTTCTTTGATCTCTTCCCAATCTCCATCAGGATCCATTGCTAATTGTGCCGTTGATACCAGAGGTCCTTCTGGCTGTAACATCTCATATGCTACTTTTTCTACTTTTGCATTTGGAAGGGCAGCTCTAAGTGTATCTTGCACAAGCTTACCATAAGCAACCAACTCTGCATCATCTGCAGGGACACCCATGATCTCTGCCATTGCTGCAGCACTCAGTGAAGAGATAGAGATCGTTTTACTACCTTTTTTTGTCCAGATCGACATACTCATAGGAGAGAAAAGACCAATATTTGGATACTTTTTACCCAATCTTACTACCACATCTTTTTTAAACGTTGTAAACAGATTATAAACATCATAATCTACTGTTTTAAAGTTTTTGATAAATGGTGGCAACATATTTCTGTTATCGTTGATGAAAAAACCTGCTTTTTCAAATACCGCGGAGATTGTCTCTGTTGTGATCTTGCCATCAGCATTGTCTGCAGTGAGTATAGTTACATTGTGTGTAGCTTTTTTTGTAGTGTCTGCAACAACACCTGTTACAAGTCCCATTGTGACAAGTAGTGTGATCAACAAACCTTTTGTGAAGTGTTTCATAGTATTCCTTTTACTGTGTGTTTTTTATATATAAAGATTATTATAACTGAACTTCATTTAATTTAAATGTATATAAAGAAAGATAAAGAAAAAAAGTGGATTAAGTATGTAAAGAAGTGTAAATAGCGGGGGTTAACAAAGGGAAATCCCTTTGTTAAATGTTCTTAGAATCTATATCTGATGTAGAATCTAAAGTCTTCTGCTGCTTCAACAACATTTGGAAGGAAGATTGCTGCACCAGCCATTTCTCCTGCTGCTGCCTGAGCCTGATCCATAGGCAATCCTTGAGCCATGAGAGCACCTGTTACTACACCAAGGTTTTGAGCAACTCCATTTTCATCAACTGAACCACCTAGCTGTTCAAACATCGCTGCACCATTTTTCATGTCAGAGATTTTATTTGTGCCACCAGAATAGTTACCGAAGAATCCGTTACTTCCTGTATATTCATAGTCTATACTTACATATCTAAGTTGCATACTAAGTGCATCATTGATTTGGTAAGTATAGTTAGCTTCCCATGCATCACCACGTGCAGCCAATTTAGAACCGATCATAGTATCTTCAGCATAGGTAAATGGTCTCCAGTACTCAGAACCGTGGTTGTATTCAAGTCCAACAGTACCGTAGTTATTCTCACCATCAGTTACAGGAAGATATGCTCCAAACCAGTAAGAAGTACCTGATTCACTGTCAGGCGAACCTAACATGCTACCGCCATCCGGGTCTGACTCACTCCAGCCAAATGAACCAAATACTTTTGCATCAGCCCAGTAACCATCTTCAGTCAATCCGTCTACCATAACAGAGAACACTGCACCATCCATGTTACCAAAATTATAGAATTGATTATCTACAGCCAACGCTACTGATGGGTTCATTGGATCAACAGTACTACTGAAGTCTGGTGTTGGTGCATTTTGACCAGGAACATCCCAAGCTCTGTAAAGCATCGCTTTTGTAATGATTTGACCATCATTGTATGGTTCTATGATAACTCCAGCGAGTGTTACTTCATCTACACCACTAAAGTCACCATCAGCATATGGAGTTGGTGTCTCAAACAATGGCTGAGCATTTGTAGAACCTTTACCCATACATAATTTAACAGACATACCTGGAATACCAGTTACTTTTGAAAGGTCTAATTTAGAACTTAGTCCATCATATTCAACATTGATCATGTGACCTAGTGGTGAGTTAGGTGCATCATCTTGGCTTAGACTTGCTAAGAACCCACCTGTTGAAGGTCTTCTACCTATAGAGAATGTCCAAGGCATATCTGCACCAAATGCTTCTTCACCAAGGTATAACCAGTAAGCTTGTCTTACTTTTAATGAATTGTCAGTAAGTGCTTCGTTACTTGTCCAGTCAAATTGACCACCTAGAGAAAATGTTCTATTTGTCGGTGATGCAAAATCTGCACCAAAGGCTTTATTCATTGAAAGTTGCCCTTTAAATACATTGTTTTCATCTGGTGCATACGCCATATTTAACCAAAGTCGCATGCTATAAAGTGAATTATTCTCTCTTGTATCACCATTAGCCATATCATAGCTGATGTTATCATAGGCTGTTCTCATGTCAGCACCCCACTTGAGGTTATCTCCTGAATCATGTGCTTTAACTTCATTGATCTTTTTGTTTTGCTTTTTAAGCTTTTTCTGTACTTTCGCAAGTTCTGCTTCTATATCTGCTAATCTTTGCGATGTAGATTGTGCTTGAACACTTGTTAATGCAAGTGCCGCAACAACTGACGCTGTTATGATTTTCTTCATGTTTACTCCTTTAATTTATGTTTGTCCAAAACATGTAAAGATAAGTTTAGACCATGTAGACTGATTTTAGACTTAAAAAAGTAAAATTTGTAAATATTTTGAAGTTAATTAATATGAGGTTATAAATGTTATAAAAACAAAAGGTAAAACCGAGTAAAAACAAGGAAGTTTACAATTTTTGGACAAGGAGTAAAACAATTACTCAGTATAAATACCTTTTCTACTAACATTATAAACGATACAAGTTAATAGAGCGTAAATAAACCATTAATAAGCTCTTTAAAGTGTGTTTTGATGCGTAAAATAGATAGATTATGTACGTAAAGAAATTAAAATTATAGTAGATAACAGAGAAAGGTTAATGAATGAA
>NZ_JBATIY010000131.1:0-3666 GCF_049668085.1 Sulfurovum sp.
AGCTTAATCGCGCCATAGATCAAAAAGGGCAATAAAGCAACAATAACCGAAACGATATCCATAAAAAGTGGTGCACGTGTACCTAAGAAACCTGACTGAAACATAAAATCCATAAAATAATCTCCATAAAATAATTATAACACTATACCAAAGGTATATAAAAGCGACTCGTCGTATGAGCCGACTGCTGAAGTCAACCCAGTGTGAATATAGTCATATAAACTTTGTTCATATGATGTCCTTACTAACAAATCACAACAGACTTAACCTCTGTAAACTCTTCAAGTGCCCATTTAGGACCTTCTCTTCCAACTCCTGAAAGTTTAGCACCACCATAAGGCTGTACATCAAAACGAAGCGTTGGTATATCATTGATCACCACACCGCCACACTCAGCATCTTCTATAAATGCCTGAGTCATTTTCAGGTCATTGGTAAAAATAGAAAATTGTAAGCCATATGGTGAGTCATTCATTTTTTCTACTGCCGTTTCATAGTCAGGTACAGCTACCAGACTTACGATAGGAGCAAAGACTTCTTCACAGATGATCTTCATGTCATCTGTAACATCTGCCATAACCGTCGGAGGGAATATACCATCTATATCTTCACCGCCGGCGATCACTTTAGCCCCTTCACTTTTAGCCGAATCTATCCACCCTTTGGCTCTCTGCCTAGACTCATCATCTATCAGTGGTCCCATAAACGTATCTTCTTCGTAAGGTGAACCGACTTTGAGTTTATTTGTCTCTTGCGCTATGAGTTCTGCAAACACTTCATATACCTCTTTGTTCACATAGATACGTTGAAGAGAGATACACACTTGTCCTGAGTTGTAAAACGCCCCAAAAGCACAACGTGCCGCTGCAAGAGAAAGGTCTGCACTTTTATCTATGTAGGTTGCAGCATTACCACCCAACTCAAGGCTTACTTTTTTAATACCCGCCTGCTTGGTAATGATATTGCCTACAGGTACAGAGCCTGTAAAACTAATAACCCTGGGAATATCACTTTGTACGAGTGCAGAACCTACCTCAGCATCTCCATACACCACAGAAAGTGCATCTTTAATAGCATACTCAGAATCTATAAAAAGTTTTGCAAACATATAAGCTGTCATGGGTGCTTCAGGTGTAGGTTTAAGCACTACTGCATTTCCTGCACCCAGTGCTGGGGCTATCTTATGCGCTACTAAATTAAGTGGAAAGTTAAACGGTGTGATACACGCTACCACACCCACTGGCTCACGTCTAAAATATGCCAATGTTTTTTTACCACTAGGCATAATGTCCGTAGGCAGTGTTTCTCCAGAAAGATTTGCAAGTTCCATGGCAGTAATTTTGATCGTTTCCACACAACGTTCTACTTCTACCCGCGAAAATGCGATAGGTTTTGCCACCTCTTTTGCCAACATCAAAGCAAAATATTCTTTCTCTGCTGTAAGTTTGTTAGCCACATCTTCCAACCACAAAATACGCTGGGATAATGCAGATTTTGCTGTTGCTTTACTTGCTGTTTTTGCGATGTTAAGTGCCTTGTGCGTATCATCTGCGTTACATACTGGAGCTGTACTGACAACAGCACCATCAAAAGGACTCTTTCTTTCCTGTTGTGCTTCTTTATTTTCTTCCGTAGAACCAAAAAAGATTTTGGCTTGTGCAATATTAGACATTGTTGTACCTTACTTTGTAAAATTGTCTGATTATAGCAAAAGGTAGTGAAAATTCTATTTATTTTATCTTTTGTGACGGGAAGAACTGTCACAGTAGTAACCCTTTGAAGAAAGAGTTACGCGTTAGGTGTCCACTCTGTACTTTCTTGTGCAGGTTGATCTTGTTGTGCTTCTATTTCCGCTTCATATGCCATGATCTGTTGGCGTACTTCATTGATCTGTGCAGGAGTGACATTGTCTTCAGTTGACCATGCTACTTCAACTTCACCACCATACTCCTCACCCATCATCGCTATCTTCTGTGCATATTCATAAATGTCCAGACAAATTTCTATGCTCTCTTCTTTCATGGTATCACTTAACTCTATGTACCAACGTCCCAGAGGATTGGTTTTAATGACTGACTCAATGACTACCATCAGACGCCGCCTTTAAAATCTTTCTTTTTCAAGTCACCGTTATAGATGATATCACGCACATCCACACTCTCCATATTTAACATGTCAGGAACAACATCTGCTTCTTCCAGTTCTTTGATTGCTCCCTCAAGTTCTTCTTGGTAAGTTTGCATCATATCTGCTGCAAGTACACCTTTTGTTTGTTGAATAAATACGAGTTTTTCGATCTCTTCTTCTACTCCTGAACCCTCTACTGTGACGATCATTTTACCTTTTTCTTTTTCCCCAAAATGATACTCACACTTACCGCTTGCCTCTAAAGTCTCTTTTACTTCATCATAATTTTCTGGTTTTACTTGTACTACTATACTTGATATATTCATTCTTCTGCCTTTCTCTTCTTATTTAATTTGAACGAAATCAGAGCAACTTTGCAATCTGATCTAACTGATTATCTGTTACATATAGAACGACTCTGGAGCTCTGCTCTTCACTTTTTCTCAATGCATCATAGGTGTTTTGCATCTTGATCGTTGTTTCTCTATCTATTGGAGACCGTAAAGACTTGTACTCCACAAGCTCTCCATTTTTATAGACACCGGAGACGTTGGCATGAACCCAGTAGTACCCATTGTCTTTACGTTTATTCTTCACATACCCCTGCCAGCTCTCACCACGTCCAAGAGTCTCCCATATATCTGCGAAAACTGACTTGGGCATATCGGGGTGTCTGACAATGTTGTGCGGCTTGCCTATGAGCTCATTCACCTCATATCCGCTGATCTTGGCAAAGGCTTCGTTGGCATGAATGATCACACCGCTGAGATCAGTCCTTGAGATGATTTCTACATCCTCAGGCACTTGGGTTTCTATAAACATATCAAATGTTGTATGCATTCTCACTCCTTTTGTGCTGATTTAGAGAAGAACAAAATTCCTCTTGAGCTGTCGCCCTCAGTGGACAGTTCACAGTTCTGGTACTCTTTATCATTTTAACCTCCACATCATGACCGTCTCATCATCACTGGAAGAGAAGAGTATATTTTCATCTTTGAAGATAATATTATTCAGTGTACTCTTTTGCCCTTGAAGTTCTGCTATTTTTGCCTTAGTTGACCTTCTATAGATGGAAATATTATTTTTTTCATCCATAACAAAAGCCACTTTCTTCGCACTGGGACTAAGCCCTGTGGCATAAATAAGAAACGAGCCTTCTATATAGGTTGCTGTACCCATTGCTGTATCATACAAAGCACCTCTTCTATCTTGTCCTGCAGCAGAAACGATACCTTGTTTATAATCCACTTTATAGACATTATCGACATTCATACCTTTAAGTACATTCACTACCTTCCCTGTCTGTATATCTATAATATTCAGAACACCGCTTTCACAACTAAATACGGCCTGCGTTCTCTCTTCATTAAGCGCAAAGTCTGAAAATTTAGATTCACTTAACTGTACCCGATAAAGCTCTTTTTTACTTTTCACATCGAACAGAGCAGCTTCATTGGAAAGATAGCCTAAAAGGATCTGATCTTTCTTGATAAACCTTGCTTTAATGGCTGCCTTTTTATCTTCTGATGAGAGTAACTG
>NZ_JBATIY010000132.1:0-4963 GCF_049668085.1 Sulfurovum sp.
ATGCAAAAGCATATGGTAGAAAAAGAATCACTTGTATGATCAAAGATAACATCATGAAGATCACTGATGGTCTTTTTGTAAAAGTATTCTACGAAACAGCGAAAAAGTACCCTGAAATTCAAGCGGATGACTGGATTATCGATATCGGTATGGCTAAACTTGTAGATGCTCCAGAAGACTTCGATATGGTTCTTATGCCTAACCTTTATGGTGATGTTGCTACTGATATTCTTGGATTAATGACAGGTTCAGTTGGTATCGCTCCAGGTGCGAATGTTGGTTCTGATATAGCAATGTATGAAGCAATCCACGGTTCAGCTCCACGTCACGCTGGTCAAAACAAAGCGAATCCATCTGGACTTTTACTTTCAGGTGTGATGATGATGGTACAAGTGGGTCAACCAGAAGTAGCTGAAAAAGTTCACAATGCATGGCTCAAAACGATCGAAGATGGTATCGTAACGTATGACCTTGCTAGAAAGCTTAAAGCTCAAGGTAGAGACTATACAGAAGTGGGAACGAAAGAGTTCGCTGATGCAGTGATCGAGAGACTTGGTCAAAAACCATCAACACTAGAAGCTGTAAAATATGACAAAGCGATCAAAATCAAAAAACCTGAGCTTACAAATGTAAGAGACACAAAAATGAATCTTATCGGTTGTGATATCTTTACTAAAGACGACTGTGACTCAAATACAATTGGTGATAAGCTAGTTGAGCTTACTGAAGGTACTAACATAGCACTTAAAATGATCTCTAACCGTGGTCAAAAAGTCTATCCAAATGGTCACCCAGAGACTTTCTTAACTGACCACTGGAGATGTCGTTTCTACGCGAAAAACCAAGGTGACGTAATCACAAATGGTGACATCACGGATATGATGAACAGAATTGATGAAGCAGGTATTGAAGTGATTAAAACTGAAAATCTTTATGCATTTGAAGATGGTGAGCGTGCTTACTCTCTAGGACAAGGCGAGTAACCAACAGCCTAAAATGGATTAAACTTGAAACCCTCTACCTATTAGAGGGTGAAAGAGTTTCCAGCTTAGGTTAAAGTCAATAACCTATATCTCCCCTCTATTGCACTGAGGGAAGAGCTTCATACCGAACTAATCAATGAGATTAACGGTGTTTTTTGATATTGCGATCATTACGAGATAGTTAAATTCACCCCTAAATTTTTTTCGCATTTTCCTTGTAGCATTCATACCCTTTGACGACATTAAAAATGGCTGAAGTCAAGTGAGTTAGCTCCTCTTTTGTTATAACAAACGGAGGCATAATATAGACGAGATTTAAAAACGGCCTCACCCAGACACCTTCTCTTATAAATGCCGGAGTCATAAAATCTAAGTCAACCTCTTCATTTAACTCTACAACGCCAATCGCCCCAAGAATACGAACTTCTTTTACTATTGTAAGCGCTTCACATTTTCTCAGCTCTTTATTTAACTGTGTTTGAATGTTTTGTATTCTCTCTTTCCATGGAGAATTGAGTAGTAGTTCGAGAGAAGCATTTGCAACTGCGCAAGCTAAAGGGTTTGCCATAAAAGTTGGTCCATGCATAAGCACATTTCCATTTGCTTCAACACCCTGCATCACTTTTTTACTTGTGAGTGTTGCTGCAAGTGACATATATCCACCGGTAAGTGCCTTACCGATACATAAAATATCTGGGGAAATATTAGCATGCTCGTAGGCAAATAATTTTCCTGTTCTACCAAACCCTGTAGCTACCTCATCAAGGATCAACAAAACATCATACTCATCACATAAAGCCCTTACAGATTTTAAGAATGAAGGGGAATAGATGTTCATACCCCCCGCACCTTGAACTATAGGCTCAATAATGACTGCAGCTATCTCTTTGTGGTTTTGCTCCAACTTCGATGCAAAATCGGAAATGTATTTCTCATCCCACTTTGCACCATAAGGACATTCCGGAGAATCTGCAAATATATTTTTATGTAGAATCCCTTCAAATGCTGAGTGCATTCCTGTAATAGGGTCACATACACTCATTGCTCCAAACGTATCACCATGATATCCTTTGGAGAATGCTAGAATTTTTCTTTTTTGGCTGTTTCCTTGAGAGTTCCAATACTGAAATGCCATTTTCAAAGCAACCTCAACGGAAACAGAACCTGAGTCACTAAAAAACACCCTCTCCAAAGATCTATCAGTAATTTCAATAAGTTTTTTTGCTAGATTTATTGCTGGTTCATGTGTAATTCCCCCAAACATAACATGAGACATTTTTGTAATCTGCTCTACAGCAGCAGCATTTAAAGACTCTACATTATAGCCATGAATGACTGACCACCATGATGACATTGCATCTATTATTTTCTTTCCATCTTCTAGCTCAAGGTATACTCCCTTAGCTGATTTTACAAATGTCATATTTGATAATGGATTTGAGGGTGCATAAGGATGGAGAACATGCTCTCTATCGTACTCTAACATAAAATTTATCCTTATATTTTTTTAGATTATATCTCTAAATTATACAATCTTTCTTCTAGCAACTTTATGAAGAGTTAAATGCCTATGACAATCGTTTTGCAGGATGATGTTAAACTACATGTACTGAATTAATGAAGTCCATCTTTCAAAACCTTATAAAATATGTTAGATTATAAGGCTATGAAAACAATCAAGGAGAGTAGAACAAAATATTTACTATACTGTACTCCATCCTCATTCTAGATTTTCATCTAATGATCCATATAATGAATATGGATCTTTCCATTGAATCTAAAGGGTGCTCAATCGAAGTAATCCAGTGCAAAAATAGTGATTTCACTTGTAATTTTTTGCTGTATCGGTTGATAGCACTCATAACGTATATCGCAGTTCTTTGCTATTCGTATTTTTGTGTTTACTATTATTGCTTTTCGACCTTAATTGCAATCATTTCAGTTATCTGAAATACTACTTGCTCACCAATCTTATGTTTACTTAAGTCGATATCATCACGTACAGCAATTGTTTTTGTTTCTCCATCTTTGAATTGAATGGTTGCTGTACGTTTCTCCTGATCAATTTCTACGACTTTCGCAGTCACTATAACAGTTTCACCTATTATACCACCTGGTTTCTCACCTTTAGGCGCAGTAGCTACAATTCCAGCAGCTCCTTCTTCGGTAGATACATTCTGTTTGTTGACTGAAACAATCAACTCTTTCGCCACAGTAGCACTAACCATATCATCAACTTTGATCTGATCAAAATTAACAGCTTCCTTCCCTATGGAAACAGTGATCTCTTTACCATCTGTTCTTAAAAGTTTAAGCTTGCGGTTTTCAGCATCAATAGCGATTACTTTTGCGCTCACATCAATAGTCTCAAGAACACTCAACCCTGCCACGCCTTCTTCAACTGAAACCTGAAGACTTTCCTCTACAGGGTATACCGCCACAGGAGATCCCATAATCAATACTAAACTACTGGCTACCATCATTGTAAACTTTTTATGTTGACTTCTCATTTTTTTCCTTTTGTAATGAACTGTATACATCTTGTATAGATGTATATCTAATATATAGTATATCACGGGTTTTTAATATTTGATATCCATAAATGGCAAATCTATTTTATGATACAGTTGAATAGCATCTACTTGGTCTATATATTTAATGAATGACATAACGTTAGGTGAGAGTTTTACATACAAATAGTATGCAGAAGCAGACATTGGTGTTTTTTGGTTATGAAAGAATGAAAGCGTGAAGAGTCTCATAGTTACCTATAAATAGCCTATAAAAAAATTTTAGTTTGGAAGTTTTTTTGAAGGTATAGGTGTATTATCAACTAATAAAGGTACAAAGACCCTTCAAAAAAACACTTTCTGAGACAATTAATATGTATGTTTGATGTGATTGTGGAAGGTTATCTTGAAGTTGACATTATGAGACATATAGCACTGTCTATTTATCAAAAAAGGTAAGAAAATGGCTACAAGAGAAAACCTTATATTATTATATATTTTATAAGGTTTTGTAGAAGTGTTTTTAATGAACACGAGGATTTAGTCAGGCTTATCTATCATTATGGTAAATGGTAAGAGCTTAGCCTAATATTGCGTGATAGATGTAGCTTCAAAATGAATATCGTTTCCAATTTGCATTTCATATGCGAGAAGGTTCAGATCTGTGTCTATTTTAGAGATACTTTCTACTACAAGTGTCTCTCCATTAATATAAGTTTTTGATGTGCTAACAAGAAGAGCAGTATTGTCTCCACCATCCTGAAGTTCAAAGTATACTACCATGGTTACACCATCCGTACATGATAAAGGAACTATATCTGAGACATAACCTATAGTTGCATCGGTTGGGACAGGAGTCGGTGTATGCCCATCTACAATTTCACAATTTCTAGAAGGACCCTCTATGGTATAAATATTACCTAAATATGTTCCCGTGTATGAGGTTTCAAAAGTAACTCCACCGGGATAAGTTAAAGAAAGTTCATTTAGATGCATATCTAAGGGGGTTCCAAGATAGTCCTCACTACCTATATATTCACTAAAGTATGTTACTAAAATATCTACATCATCTACAGTACCTTCTGCTCTAAAAAATGACTTGTCAATAAATGTTCTTAAGTCATATCCTATGGGTGTTGGATTTGCAGATACGCCTCCGTCATCAGATGAGGACCCACCCCCTCCACATCCAATGACAAATAACATAAATAAAACCGATAGACCTGATAATAGCTTTTTCATTTTCTGTTCCTTTAAGATGTACCTTTTATATTATATCACGTTTGGATAGGCATTTGTATCACCCTAAAGTCACTTTATATACAACCATGATTCTATGAAGATCAAAACCTTATAATCTAACATAGAATATAAGGTTATTCGCTATAGCGGTATGTAAGGTTTTAGAAAAGTTAGGTTTTACTGAATTAGTAAGTGTCTAGCCTCTACCAGTGTCTGTATTCAAGATGA
>NZ_JBATIY010000133.1:0-2269 GCF_049668085.1 Sulfurovum sp.
GGGTATGCAATTTCTCCCATGCACCGTTACTATCCAATATCATACGGTAAGCCTCTGCAGTGATAGCAAAACCATTAGGTATACGTATACCCTTTTCTGTTAGGTTTTGATACATTTCACCTAAAGAGGCGTTTTTACCGCCAACAAGATCAACATCTTCTATACTAAGTTCATTGAACCATTTGATATACTGAGACATAAGCTATCCTTTCACCCTTTTATTTATTCTACTCCTAAATAATTAATAGTGTGATTATTGATAAAAAATTTAAGCTATACAATCGAAAATACGTGTAGTAGGGGCAACAGGACTATTGCTTTATCTCATTCTTAACAGAATTTTGTAGGACTCGATAAGTATTACGATTTAATAGATAGTTTTTTGCATTAAAAAGACTTTCAAACATGATCTTCCAAAGTAGAGAGAAGTTCTTCTCATTTCTGACATCACAAAGCTGTGTTTGCATCTGGTATTCTAGTTCGCTCAATGCTTTGGCATGATGCACGTATGCTTTTAAAATGCTGTGATCCACACCCACTTCCCTAAAATAGCTAACTAACTTAATGATACTGGCTTCTCTGTCTGTATAGTCATCTTCATTCAGTGGCAACACAATACCATCATGCAATAATTCTTCTAAAAGCATAGTGTCTACATTAAAATGTTTTATAAACTCTTCTTTGGTAAAGTGCTCAGCATCAGAAGGAATTGCACTGAGTGTATTCATCAATGGCTGCAACATGGTTGCCGAGCTGGAAAAAGACTGGTTTTGATTCTGTAAGGCATACTTTATTTGCTCATTGGTACTGCCTATCTCTTCTTTCATATACATGATATAACTAATTAATTCAATATGCTCATCACTGTAGCGATGTACATTTGATTTAATTTTTTTCGCTTCAGGAAGTAATCCTTCCCTGATGTAATACAAAATCGTTGACTTAGGAACATGCGTCTTGGCAACAAGTTCAGATATCTTATATTCCAACATTCAGCCTTTAATGATTAATTTTAATTTAATGCATTATAGCATATAATCTTAAAACGTAAAGTTCAACTTAACGTTTTTGAAAATGACGCATAAAATAAGGACAAATATGGCACACATACAATTACCTGAATTTGAAGAGATGTCTTCAGAGATTCAAAAAAGAGCTCAACCGATATTAGAGCAAACAGGTCAGCTGGGTGAGATCTTTAAACTCTTGGCTCTGGATGAGAAGATCTACTTTGCAACTGATGGCATGATACAAAAATACCTTCTTGATGAAACAACACTTTCTTATGATACAAAAGAGTCTATTGCCCTGCTTATCTCTCTGGAAAACGGTTGTAAAATGTGTGTAGATGTCCATAAAGGCATAGCTAAAATGCTTGGAATGGCAGAGGAACGTATAGAAGAAGTCCTTCAAGGTGTTGATGCCATGAATGTTCCAGAAAGTGAAAAAGCCCTATTGAACTTTTGTATCAAAGCATCAAAAAAAGACAACTATAAGATCCTAAAAGAAGAGATAGATACTTTAAAAGAGCTGGGCTACAGTGACATTCAAATTGTAGAGGCAGTAGCTATCACTGGATATTTTAATTATATCAATACCCTTTCTAATGTATTTGGCTTGGGGCAATCATGAAAAAATTATTTGGATTTATAAAGAGGTTTCTCATTGGAATTTGGGATTTTATTTTCTATCTCGTTGGAGCACCTTATGAACAACAAGCTAAAAAATTAGACTGGGATGAGAAGGACGCTACATTTAGAGGTCCAGAGAATCCAAAAACTAAAAAAACACATTACAAAGCAAATAAAGTGAGTAAAAAATGATGAAATTAAAAATAAGCTTTCTCTTAGTATTCTTTACCAATATTATACTAAATGCTTCGACCATGTATACCTTGTCAGGTATTAACAAACTCTATTTGGTTGTAGAAATAGGTGGTAAAACTGTTCCACAAACATACAAAAGTACGATCTTGGAGAGTTTAAAATCAACGACAGATGATCTGAAGATCGATACAAAAGGGTATGACCCAAGATCTTTGGCAGTTCTTATCAATGAAAAAGTCTTCAATGACACAACAGTGGTCAATATTCAACTCGTTGTTGGTGAAGAAGTGAAACGCTTGGACAACAATGAAAAAACATTTGCATTGACCTATCAAAGCTTTGGAAGCTTTTCACTCAATGAAGATGATGAGTTAGAAGATGTATTTGAAGATACCTTTGACACGATGCTTGCAAAATTTGCAGAACAATATACTGAAGAAAAC
>NZ_JBATIY010000134.1:0-12922 GCF_049668085.1 Sulfurovum sp.
CTGCGAGGTCATCTCCGAGTATACCCGCGGTTTTTTTGGTCGCTACTTGTGTCATGGTTGAGACATCATCCATAAGTACTGAGATATCATCTAATAGTGCTAAAAGTCCTGCTGCCATGTGTATCCTTTTTAAATGCTATTTTAGCAGTTAGATTTTAAAGTATAAGATTTTTTATGTATTACAAGCAGATTTAAATCCAAGCACATTGATCTTGAGATAGGATATCTCTTTGAAGACATCTAAAAATGCCCTAATGGTATGTTAAAAGTATCCATAAAAGTATTGACTTGATCAACTTTCATCACGCTTATGTGCATTTTTTGCTGCGATCCACTGAGACATGTATTTGGTACTCATCATAGAATGATGTTTGAGCATGGCACCCGTAAAATTATTCAAGCGATGCTGTACAATATTGTCTTCTGTTTCAGTTATTTTTTTGATGAACTGTGGACCTAATGACTTACTGTCGTATCGTGCTTTTAAAAGAGAAACAGCATTTTGTTGTGCTTCAAGCCATGCCTCTTCATCATTATACAAATGAACAGCTGCTTCTACAAATTTAGTGATATCATCTGTGATGACACCTGGCCAGGGCTCTTCTTGATGCATGCCTTCACTGCCTAGATATGTCGTAATGCTTGGCGTCTGCATGATCATCGCATCCAATAATTTACCTTTGATACCTGCACCAAACCGTATGGGTGCCAGACAAATACGGGATTTCTCCATCACGGACAACGCATCTTCCGTCCATCCTTTGATGATGAAACCTGTTTTAGGGTTATGTAAAGCAGTCGCTTTTGGAGGTGGATAAGAACCATAAATATGTAACTGGGCTTCAGGGATCTGTTTTCTTATCAAAGGCCATATTTTTTGTAGATACAACACCACATCCCAATTGGGTGCATGACGAAAATTACCGATCGTCATAAAATGTTTGCGATCAGAAAAAGAGGCTGTTTTGACTGGACACTTTTCCAGCTCAACCATAAAGGGTAAATGGTGAAGTAGAGAAGCATCTATTTTAAAGGTATCTACCAATAGTTGCATTTCATAACTGGAAATGATCAAAGAGATGTCGCAGCGTAAGATGGCAGCTATTTCCCGTTTTGCCAAATCGCTGAATAGGTCTTCCTTTGTCAGTTCACGTTCAGATTTCAGAGCATGATGACGTGCTTGACGCAAACATTGCAGATCTTCTGTGTCCAATATCTTCAATGCATGGGGGCAATTCTTTTCGACTCTCCATCCAAACTGTTCTTCCATCATGAAACGGTCAAACATGACTATGTCGGGTTGATACTGAGTAATATAGGTATCAAAACTATCGCAATTGAGCGTAATACTTTGACTTGAAATGCCTTCATCAGCTAGTTCGATCATATGTTCAGTTGGTTGTGAAGGTGTAGCAAATTCAACTTGCCAGTTTTGTTTTTTATAGAGGCGTAAGATAGACATCATATGGCTGCCTGCTGCTGATGAGTTTGGCTCAGGCCATACATAACCGATCACTAAGACTTTTTTCATTGAATTACTTTTTCATATTAGAGGGAACAAGATACATTTAATTCAGGCAAGTCCATTTCCAAATAACTTATCTCTATAAGCACATTTTGACGGAATGCATCAAGAGGGGAGCGTATGGAGTAGTATGCCCAACGGCCTTTTCTTTCTACTCTTAAGAAGCCTGCTTCTTTAAGGATCTTAAGATGGCGTGAGATACGTGACTGTATCATGCCAAAGGCTGACTCTATGTCACACACACATACTGCGCCATGCTTGTCTATAAATCGTAGTAGTTTGAGTCGGGTTTCATCGTTGAGTGCCCCAACGGTCTGTAAAAAAGTATCCATGTCGCTAGTGTAGCGTAATATTTTGTATGTATCAAGATATATTGATCCGACTTCTTTAATCCATATGCACAAAGAATCAGGAGTGATTAAAATATCTAGTTCTGTGGTTTTATGGGGTCTTTATGGGATGCTTATTATTTAGAAAAAGGCCTAAAGCCTGATATCAGTACCCATCGTCACACTTCCATGGATACCGGTTTCTGTGTCTGCAACTATTTCAGTAGCACTCACACCATCTCCTGAAACAACTACCCCACCTATACCCGCACCGATTCTTGGTGAGCAAGCAGTTAAACATAGCACCAGAAAAAGAGCTAAACTAAGGATCTTCATACTTCTATTTTCCTCTATAGAAAAGTAAAAAAGCACCGAGTGAAGCAGCTGAAACGATTATAATAGATGCTCCGGAAGTTAGATCAAACGTATATGAGAACCACAGTCCTACCAGTGTAAAGAGTGTGGCGATAGCTCCTGAGAGAAACATCATGGAAAAGAGAGAACTTGAAAGCTTCTCTGCAATGTAGACAGGGATGGTAAGCATGGCAATGACCAGGATAAGTCCTACCACTTTGATGGCGATGACTACAGTGAGTGCAGAGAGTATAAGTATGAGTGTGTAGAAAAACCTTACATTTACATCACGCAGACCGGCATATTCACTGTCATAGGAGACGGCTAATATATCTCTGTACCAGAAGGTCACGACAAAAAGTATAAGTACCAGTAAAGCCCCCATAAAGTACAGGTCTTCAGAGCTTACAGCCAAAATAGAGCCAAAGAGGTAGCTCATGAGATCTACATTGTATCCTGGAGTAAGATCAACAAATATCACACCGATTGCCATACCAACAGCCCAGATGAGTCCGATGAAGGTATCCATGCGGTGGCGTTTTTTCAGTGTAAGTGATGCTATGAGCAGGGCAGCTCCTACAGCAAATATGGAAGCACCCAAAAAAATGGGAAGGCCAAAATAGACCGCAAGACCGATACCTCCATAAGAGGTATGCGCGATACCTCCTGCTAAAAATACCATACGATTTACCACTATAAGTGATCCTATGATTCCTGCAGCAAAACTTACAAGTAAACCTGCAAGAAGGGCATGTTGCATAAATTCAAACTGTAAAGCTTCAATCATTTTACTGCCCTCCATTTTAGTGTTTCGGGTTCACATGTATCACAACTCTCAGAACCCAACATTTGTAAAAGTTCTATCTCACAAAAGTGTCCATCCGTCCCATGTGTGTGGAATGTTTTCTGTTTGTCTGAAATATCATGATAGGAGAGGGTTTTATTTATATGGGCTGCTTTTTTTGCATACTCCAAGATAACAGAGATGTCATGACTGACCACGATAATAGTAATGCTTTCATTGAGTGTTTTGATCAGTTCATATATTTCTTTTTGTCCTGCGATATCTATACTTGATGTAGGCTCATCAAGTATAAGTATTTGTGGGTGAGCACAAAGTGCACGTGCTATCATAACCCTTTGGCGTTGTCCCCCTGAGAGTGAACCTATTTTGGTTTGGGCAAAGTCTTCCATACCTACTTGTGATAAGGCACCCATAGCACAAAGTATTTCATCTTTACCATAGCCAAATAATGGTCTCTTACTTCCTACATGACCCATCATTACGACTTCAATGACCTTTATGGGAAAGTCAGTATTGATATTGGTATTTTGTGGAACATAGCCTATGTGTGTAAGACTTTTAGAAGGCACTTTACCCAACACAGAAATAGAACCTTTTTTTGGTTTGATAATGCCTAGTATGAGTTTGAGAAGGGTAGATTTACCCCCGCCATTTGGCCCGATGATGGCTAAGAAGTCTTTCTCTTCTACCTTTAGATTAATGTTTTCTAAGATCATCTGCTTGTCATAAGCAAAAGAAACATTTTTGATATCTATGATAGACATCCTAGTTTTTACCTGCTATTACTTTGGCAATGTTTATAAGATTCTCAGACCAGTTCGCAGACAGAGGACTTACTTTTACTACAGGTATTTGTAATTCTTTAGCTATTATCTTGGCTACTGTATCTGAAAACTCCGGCTGCGTAAAGATGGCTTTGACTTTCTCTTCTTTCGCTTCTTTGAGTAAGTATATGAGTTCTTTAGGCTTAGGTTCTTTACCTTCAACCTCTACTGCTACTTGTTCCATATTATAGGCTTTGGCAAAGTACCCCCAGGAAGGGTGAAATACCATAAACTTTTGTCCTTCTTCAAGAGAGGAAAGGATATCTATGATCTGTCTGTCTGTCTCATCTACGGAAGCTAAGAATATATCGAGATTTTTTTTATAATAGTCTGCATTTACAGGATCTTCTTTTTTTAACGTATGGTAAATATTTTGAGCAATGATCTTTACATTAGAAGGAGCAGTCCAGACATGAGGGTCTTGACCTTCATGTTTATGCTCTTCATGTGCACTATGATGTTCATCATTTGCTTCACATTCATGCTTACCCTGCATTTGTATTTTTGTAATGTTGTCCGAAAGATCGATAAGATGCATTTTAGGATTCAGGCTTTGAAATTTAGGCAGCCAAACATGTTCAAATTCTACATCTATAGCAAAGTAAAGGTCTGCTTTAGCGATCTCTACCATCTGTGAGGGTTTAGGCTCATAGGTATGTGGTGAGTTTCCAGGTTGTACCATAAGTGATACAGCAACCTTGTCTCCTCCTATAGATTTGACAAATGTTTGAATAGGTAAAATGCTGACCACAGCATTGATATTAGAAAATATATAACTGGTTAATAGTAAGTATGTAAGTGCGATTTTTTTCATGCTGGTATTATAGCAAAATAGTATTATGTGAGCAACTATCTAAAGTATTTAGGCTTATTTGATACAATGTAATAATTGCGTTTTTCTATTAGATTCTGATAGAGAGATATCACGTACGATAGTAAAGGACAAAAATGTATTTGGTAAAAAACATATTCCTTATAAGTTGTTTACTCACTTCATTGCAAAGTTCAGATGAATCCAATGAAACAAAAAGTACGGTTTTTTTTAATTTTGATAAACAATTGTTTATCAGTCAGGAAGATGGAAAGTTGGATATCAGTGATTTTCTCTCAACCAAATATGGCTTTATTCCTATGCCGATCATAGTGACTGAACCTGCAGTAGGATATGGGGGTGGGTTGAATCTTATGTTTTTACACGATAGTCTTGCTTCAAGTGTTCAAAGAAAGTCACCTCCCTCTATATCTGGTGTAGTAGGAGCAGGTACTGAAAATGGTACGTTATTTGGTGCAGCTTACCATTTAGGTTTTTGGAAAGAAGATACTATTCGTACTGCATCAGCAGTGGGTGCAATGGATCTTAATATGAATTTCTATTTACGTAATCTCGGGGTTGATATGAATTTAAAAGGGTATGCAGCATATCAGGAAGTGATGTTTAGAATTGGAGAAAGTGATTTCTTTTTAGGTGGTAATTATCTTTATGTTGACATGGAAAGTAAGAGAAATGATGGTGCACTACCAATACTTGACAGATTTTTCGAACGTGAGCTAAAGATGGGTGCTTTGTCTGCCGTAGCTCAGTATGACACACGTGATACGATCTTTACGCCTTCAGAAGGACTGTTTGCCAAGGCTACACTAAGACGATTCGATGAGAATTTTGGTGGCAATGAGAATTTCTGGCGCTATGGGGCGAAAGCATTTTATTTTCATCCATTGTTTGATAACGTGACACTTGGTTTAAGGCTTGAAGGTGAAGCGGTTAATGCTTCTGATGGAGATGATGTTCCATATGTAACTTATCCTTTTATAAATATGCGTGGTATACAGGCCATGCGTTACCAGGGTGAGAAAATGATGTTGGGAGAGGTACAAGTTCGCTGGGAGTTCATAGAGAGATGGAACATGGTCTTTTTTGGAGGAACGGGAAAAGTATTTGGCGACGAATATCGATTTAAGCTTGGGGAAGGGGCTGTGAAAGAGAGTATAAGTTTTCAGGATGCCCCTTCTCATGCAGCCGGTGGTGTTGGCTTCCGTTATGAATTGGCAAGAAAATTTGGTCTTTGGGCCGGGCTTGACTTTGCAACCAATGAAGAAAATGATTTTGCATTTTATATTACTGTAGGAAGCGCATGGGGGGCATACTAGCTCTTAATCCATCCAACTGTACTGCCAGACTACGGCTATAGCATCAAAATCACTTCCATATCTGACGTTAATACCTTTACTACCATATACTTTAAAGGAGTTTTGTTTATCTATAGGCATGGCAAATGTCATTCCCATACGGCTATTTCTCAACTGATTATTAGTCCCAATGCCATCATTGATATATTCTCCACCTCTATAGTAGGTTCCACCTACGGCTAACCACATACCTCTGCGAAATGTATAAAGCGCATGTACCTGGGCTGAATATACGGGATCTTGTTTTCTTTTGATACCACCATAAAAATCATCATTGGTACTGTAAAATTCTGCATCTGCTGCAAACTCAAATGTATAATCAGATACTCTTTTAGAGATGCCTATCGCGGGTTTAATAGCCCATCTATTTGTCCCTATATTAACCAGACGAGAACCGTCATATTGGCCTGTTGGAAGTGTTGCTTGTATACTTACGCCTACAATAGTATCTTGTTTATAGGAAGCAAACTCCTGAAGTGACAGAGCTGGGGCACCCAGCAAGTTGAAGGTCAGTCTTATTTTGGTATCAGCAAGACCATCTACATCTCGACTCACATCTATCCCATACTGTTCTGCTGTACCGGAAAGAGAAGCTATAGGGAGCATAAGATCAAACTTTGCATTATGACCTAAAAAATCAAATGATCTTCCATAGGCCAATAGAGCACTACTTATCTTTAGGTTTGGATCTTCTAATCCAAGTGATTGGTTTTCCGGTATAGCTCCTTGTGTATGTCCATATCCTATAAATATAACATTTGCATCAATAGGAGTATTCGCGTAAAGTTTAGGTTCAAGAGTCTGTGCAGTAAGGGATTGGATAGAGATAGCGAAAAGTATTATAGGTAATAATTTTTTCATGATATATCCCTTCCTGCTTCTGTTTCGGTAGTATGACATATCGTTTATAAAGAGACACCTAATCCAACATCTTCAGACAAGATGATATCACTTTCGTTGAATACTATACTGGTCTCTACAGGATGAGAAGCTAGAAGACTGATCGCATCGAGGTCAAGCATGGTGATGATGTCCGCTTTGGCAGAAGCCACATGGACACCTGCAGCTACACTAATGGGACCTTCGAGCATACAGCCTATCATACATTTCACATCAAATTCTTTTGATAGATCTGCTAGTTTTAAAGCCTGAGTGATACCTGCAGTTTTAGCCAATTTGATGTTGACGTAGTCTATAGCTTGCATTTCAAGAAGTCTTTTCGCATCTTTGAGTGAAAATATGGACTCATCTGCCAGTAAGGGAGTCTGCACTCTCTCTTTGATATATTTCAAACCATCTATATCATCTGCTGCTACAGGCTGTTCTATAAATTCAGCGATAATATCTTTTTTTTCCAAAATATGTAGGAGCATTACACTCTCTTGTGCCGTCCATCCTTGGTTAGCATCTAGTCTTAGCTTGATGTTGTCATCCAAAGCATCATGTATAGCAATGATGCGTTCAATATCTTTTTTCGGGTTATCACCTATTTTGATCTTCAGTGTGTCATAGCCTAGACCTACAGCATGAAGAGAGTCTGATATCATCTTTTCAATTTCACCCATACTAATGGTAATGTCGGTTTTGAAAGTTGTATGTGTACCACCAAGCATTTTATATAGAGGGAGTTTTTCTGCTTGAGCTTTCAAGTCATAGAGGGCTATCTCAAGTGCAGACTTGGCGGTGGTGTTTTTGAGTATAGATGTGTGTATATTATTTAATATCATATCAAAATCTGCTATCTCATGACCTATGATAAAAGGCTTTATATAATTGATAGCTGCGGCCATAGTACCCATTGTCTCACCTGTGATCACAGGAGTGGGGGCACCTTCACCATAGCCTATAGAACCATCATCACACTCAATGATGACCACAAGGTCTTCAAGTGCATCTACACGGCGTAAAGAAGTGATAAAAGGGTTCTTAAGAGGCGCTTTTAGTGTAATGGTTCGTATGTTGCTTATTTTCATTAGGTAAGACCTAGTATTCCCAAAAGCCATGGTAATACACCGAGTGCACCTGTACCTACTTTTTCTCTCTCATGCTCTTCTACCGATATAAATATCTCAATTTGATTGATCTTATCGAGTATTTCAGATTTTGTTTCAGTTTTGACCGCTTGAGTCATATGTAGATCTTCCAGCTTTTCGTCAAGCTTCTCTTTATCTTCAAGTGCCCTGTTCCTCTCATCATAGATCTGTTTTACCTCACCGTCCTTTTCACTAAAAGGGTTGTACCTATCAATAAAACTTTCATCCAATGAGTCAATTTTTTCCTCTTGCAGTTTAACAGCTTTCGTTGCTGCAGGTATCTCTGTGTTTTGGAGTAGATCAATATGTGTTTGTATTTCGTTCAGTGTAATCTGTAGCGTACTTAAGGAGGTTTCGACTTCTATTTTTTGTTTCCTGAGTTCAGAAATTTCAAGCTCATATTCTTTCATAAGTGGATCATAGTAAGATCGATGATAGGCAAGGGAGATGGCAAAATACAAAATACCTAAAGCACCCAAAGCCAAAGTAAGCCATTTGAGAACAAAAATTACGGATAAGAAGAACTCTTCTTTTACTTTTTGCATATCTTGTTATGTTCCTTGAATGATTGATCTGTACATTATATATCGGTTATTATAACAAATATATCTAATCTCGTTCCCATGGAAAACGTGGAACGAGAAAAAAGTTAAGTCACAAGGGATAGAATACTGTAAAGAACTATTCAGAGATCAGTTTATCTCTTGCTCTTCTTCTTTGAATTTGTCAAAGTATTTACTAACAATCGTTCCAGCTGGCATACTTTCAATTTTTGAGAAAATGACATAACTAATTACAGCGTGGATAACTAAAGTAATTATCAGACCTTCAAAGATACCAACTTTAAATACCAATCCAGCACAGACCGTTGCAAGAAGTACAGCATAAGGCCCAAATGTAGCAACGTGTAACAAGCCCAATACCATCTTGATACCAACAAATGTCATAATAATTGCCAATGCAAAGTAAGGTAAATAATGTAAATACTGAACGTTAAACACAAAGAACGTTATTAATATACCAATCACCAATACCGATAGTTTAGTATAAGCGCCTGCTAGACGGTTTGTTGATGACTTTGCTAACCCATCAAGGTTAGTCATACCACCAAAGAAACTCGCACCCATATTGGATACCCAGATTGACAACAAGGAATTGTTAGAATGAGATGGACGTTTCAATGGGTCAATTTTTTCAATCGCCGCATTACTCATCACCTGTTCAATAACATCAACAACAGCCAGCATTAATGAGAAGAAGATCGCATAGACCCATAAATATACAGAATCAAAATCTGGTATTGGCAAAGCAATGTTGAAAGTAACATCTTCCACTTTAAGCATGTTTACATTAATAAACATAGAAGCTATGATACCAAATACAATCAACGTAAAGTACGGTAACGCGGGTTTTGTATCTTTAAATTTTCTAAACAAAAGAAGAAAGAGAATTGATCCCATTACAGACAATAAAATGATTTGAATACGACCATCACTCCAAAAATCTTCACCAGCGGCAATATCGGCCGGCAACATCCAAAGGAAAGGCAAGAATTTAAGGGCGATCTTTAAACCGATACCGGCCAATAACCCTTCAACTAAGTAAGACGGAACAGCCATTAAGAGATAGCGTTGCCAGTCAAACTTCCATATCAGTGCTTGAAATGACGCCGTCATAAAAATAATAAAGGCCATGTTTTCCATACCGAAGGTTGCAACACCCATCGCAAGAATCGGAGCTAAACCTGCTGCAATTCCAGGAGCTCCTATATAGTTACCCGGACGGAATAAAGCAAATAAGAATGCTATGAAGGATGCAAAGGCAACCGTTGCAAGACCTACTTGAATTGGATAATCTGACATCATGGCAATACCAATAGATAATGGGATTGCCATGGTTGCTGTAATCACACCAGCTTGTACATCACGACCTGCATATTTCGCAACAAATGCTGCAGAACCGTAATCAACCTTCTGCTCTTGCTCAGTATTTATATTTTTTTTCATCATACTTTTATTATACCTTTATAATGTTGTTTGTCTATTTTAGCCAAAACCCAGATCGAATTATGGGAGATGAATCAGTTTGAAATTTATTGGTGAGTTGTAGCTCAGAGCAATTTGTATCAAGGTCGGGGAATGATTCCCAAAATAATTCAAAGATTATTATATAGTATACTGCCTATAAAACTTAAAATAAACGGACACTAAAAATGCTTTTTATATAAAGCGTTACCATATGAAAACAAATATACCTTGTGATCATCCAGCGATCATCTCCAAGACTTTTCCCACCATCAAACCACCAAATGTCCCTACGATGTATCCCATCATTGCCATAAGTACACCTATTGGGATGAGGGCTTTTGAATAAGCAGAGGCCAGGATAGGGGCAGATGCTACACCACCTATATTGGCTAAAGAAGCGACACCTAAAGAGAAGAGGTCAAGTTTGAAAATTTTTGCAAAGAGTATCATAATGCTTGCGTGTATAGCGATGATCACAAAACCGGCTACGATGTAGAGAGGTGCTTCGGTCAGTTCGGTAAAGTTGGCACGTGAAGCGATGAGGGCAACAATGAGATAAAGCATCATATTTCCCAGTTGTGAGCCTCCCGACATCTTTGCTAATGGTGTCATCGCGAAGAGGGTACCTGCCACTGTAGCGATGATAACTATCCATGTTGTCGTTGTCAGAAAAGATGTTGTAGGCATAAATGAAGCCATATATTGTGCTAATACAGAAACAAGCAGTGAACTACCCAATAAAATACTAAGAGAAATGAAATTTATAGGTTTTTTATTTTCTTCTTTACGTGCCAGTTTTTCTCCTACTTCATCTATAATAGAAGTATTGGCATTGCTCCATACATTAAATGTTTTAGCAAAAGGCACAAGAGCAAGCAGAATCATGACCCAAATGGCATAGTCAATTGAATCGATGAGAAGAGTGTATCCCATGGCAGAGTCTGGTAAGTTCAAGGCACCTTGGATGGCTACCATATTGCCAGTTCCTCCCATCCATGAACCGCTGAGCGCTGCAAAAGCTTTCCATGCGTCAGGTTCAAAATAGGTATGGAATAGGGTAAAAGTACCTATGAAGCCAATGGCAATACTCGTAGAGGCTAAAAAGAATGTGAGTAGCATCTTTTTACCTAGTTTAAAGATCTCTCTCATGTCAGCAGAGAGTAACATGAGGAAGATCATAGCTGGTAGGAGGTTGGATTTTAGAAATTTGTAGGTAGCCGTTACTGATTCACTTTTTTGCCATAGACCAAAGGTAGAAAGGAGCATGACAGCAAAATAGATGATCACAATCGCTGGAAGGTACTCAAAAAATTTGTGTCGAGACTTTTTTTCAACTAATACGATAGAAGATGCGACGAATATAAGTACAGCTAAGTAAGCAAATCCATTTTCTACCATATAGCTATCCTCATTTTTTCTACATTCTTACGTGTCATTATACCGTATGCACTGCCAGTTCCGATAAAAAACACCAGAATCCAATGAATGTAAAACGTAACAATTTTTTTTAATATACTGTTTACTGGTCTGTTGCATGGGGTAACAAGAAACAAAGTGGATTACGCTATAATTTTCACTTTAAATACCAAAATAAGAGCCGTCATGAAAAACTTCCTTTTTATCCTTGCCCTTAGCACTTCTCTCATAGCAGGACAAGCAAAAGACTTTGACTTTAATATAACGTCTACTACAGAGTATACTATGGAAAAGTCCCTCACAGATGAAGAACTGCGCAATAGGATCATCTATGCAAACCTTATAGGTGCGGCCGTTGTGACTGCTTGGGGTGTTGCATTCTGGGATTATTTTACAACGGATCCTGTTATGGCAGATGAAGGCTGGTTTGGTGACGATACAAAGTATGGTGGCGCTGATAAGCTGGGTCATGTTTACTCTACTTACCTGTTATCTCTAGGTTTTGCATCTCTTTATGAGTATTGGGGCATGAATGAAGAAGAATCAATGATCTACGGTCCACTTAGCGCCTGGTTCTTTCAAGGGATCATGGAAATGGGAGATTCCTTCAGTGAATTACAAGGCTTCTCATATGAAGATATAATCATGAACACTGTTGGGGCAGGGTTTTACTATGTAAGAGAGAAGTACCCGTCTGTTAAGGAAAAACTGGATCTTCGTCTAGAGTATATACCAGACTTAAATGGTGAGGATCCTTTCACCCAATACAACAATATGAAATATGTTCTTGCCGTAAAGTTCAGTGGGTTTGAGAGTATGGAATCAAACTTTTTACGTTACGGTGAACTTCATCTGGGGTACTACTCTCATGGATATCATAATTATTATGATTATGAACAAAAAGAAAGAGTGCTGTATGTAGGTATAGGTATCAATGTATCTGAAGTACTTTCATCCATGGGATGGATCAAAACCAGTAAAGTGTTCAACTATTATCAATTGCCATATACGTATGTCCCATTTGGATATGATTTTGACAGCGATAGTTATGTAGCCCCATACTCAAGACCTTATCGCGGATATACAAAATAGTTTTACTGTTCTCATGTTGTATGTGATAGCCCATACTTAGATAAAATAAATATATACCGTAACTTAGAAAATCTGTGCTTTGCCACTGCTTAACGAAAATGGTTTTCCAAGTGGTACCTTCATATCAAGATCAGTGTTGAACAAGTGCTTGCTATGGTTCCGAGAGCGTATCCAAACCACTTCAGAACCATCATGGAAATAGAAGAAGCGTGATTCACTATCTAATAATGACACATCATCGATTGATCCCACATTGACAAAGAATGTGCCACCAAGATCCTTGTTAGCCGTTGATGGACCAGAGATCACCTGTGGTAAATGACTGTGACC
>NZ_JBATIY010000135.1:0-16369 GCF_049668085.1 Sulfurovum sp.
CGATCTCAAGGTCTTTCATTTCTTGTGCTGTTGCAGTAAGTTCTGATTTCTTCTGTGCATTATGTACTTCATTGTCACAGATGCAGTCAGAGTTTTGATAGACAAAACCACCATCCACATGTTTAAAGTCATGACTGTCATTTGACATAACTAACTTTGTGCCACCTTGTGCAAAAAGCTTAAGACGTTTTTTCTTCTCAAATACTTCCAGTGCTTCAGCTTCAAAATCTGCTGCCATTACTACTTCCAAGAAGATCTCGTTCATTTTCTCTGCAAGTTCTTTTGTCACCACACCATTCACTGCAACAACCCCACCAAATGCAGATACAGGATCACATTTAAGTGCTTCCGTATATGACTCCAAAAGTGAATCTTTGATAGCAAAACCACAAGGATTACCATGCTTTACGATACATACTGCATTTTCATCACCAAAACTAGACGCGATCTTAAGTGCCCCGTTCACATCATTGATGTTATTAAAACTTGCTTCACCTTTGACTTGTTTAAAATTGTTTGTAAAGTGATTATCAAACTCATACAATGCACCTTTTTGGTGTGGATTCTCTCCATAACGTGTTTGGAACGATTTTTTACCTGTGATGAACTGATACTCACCAAAACCATCATTAAATCTGTTGTTCATATAGTTTGCGATCATTGCATCATATGCAGCTGTATGCTCATATGCTTTTATCATCATATCTCTTCTGAACTCTACTGTGTTTGTATCGTTTTTCAAGTTACCAAGTACTGTGTCATAGTCTGCTACATCAGTCACAATGATCACAGAGTCAAAGTTCTTCGCAGCACTTCTCACCATTGCAGGACCACCAATGTCAATGTTCTCAATGATCTCTTCAAAATCATCAGTCTTTTCAATCGTTGCTTTAAATGGATAAAGATTCACACATACAAGATCAATACCTTCAACACCGAGCTCTTTTGCCTGATCTAAGTGAGACTGTTTATCTCTTCTGTGTAAGATACCACCGTGAATATATGGGTTAAGTGTCTTCACTCTTCCCTCAAAACACTCTGGAAACTTTGTTACTTCATTTGCTTCAATTACTGCAATACCTGCATCTTGAAGTTTTTTATAGGTACCACCCGTTGAGATGATCTCATAACCTAACGCTACCAACTCTTTGGCAAAATTCTCTATACCACTCTTGTCACTTACTGATATTAGTGCTCTCATTATTCTCTCTTTCTCAATAATTAATAATAAATGTTACGGCGAACGCTCTTGAAAGCGAAGCGTTTCGAGATCCGTAACGCTTTTTTGCCTACTTTTTATAAAAAAGTAGAAAGAAACCCTGAACTAAAATAGAAATCTAAGTTCTACAGATCCTGCTCAATCGTACGAGCAAACGTATTAAAGTAAATATCCTTCACTTTCTCTAAAGAAAGTTCTACATCATTCACCTTCACTCTCTCTCCGCCAACTGCACCGATATTCGTCACTTTAATACCTAGTTCCATAGCCATACGAACCACAGATTCTACATTCTCTGAATCAACTTCTAAAAGTGCTCTGCTTTGTGACTCATCAAAGATGTTTTTACTGTCATCTAAAGCAACTTCAGCTGCCACACCTTTGTTAGACACTGCCGCCATTTTAGAGAGTGCAATAGCAATACCACCTACATTCACATCTTTTGCAGATTTCAAAAGTCCTTTTTTGTTCGCTTCGATCACAAGCTCCCAAAGTGCAAGTTCTGATTTATAGTCAAATGTCGGTAAAGTACCGGCTGTTTCACCATGTAATGCTTTGATATACAGTGAACCACCAAACTCACCTTTCGTGTCACCCACAAGAAGGATCTGACTTCCCTCTTCTTGGAATGTAGAAGGGAGTACTTTGTTTTCATCATCGTTAAGTCCTACCATCGCTATAGCCGGTGTAGGAAATACAGACACACCATTCGTTTCATTATAAAGTGATACGTTACCACTAACAACTGGTGTATTCAATTCTAAACATGCCTCTTTAATACCCTCACACCCTTGTGCAAACTGCCACATTACTTCCGGATTTTCCGGGTTACCATAATTAAGACAGTCTGTGATAGAGAGTGGTCTGGCACCAGACATTGCAACATTACGACCAGACTCAACCACTGCAAGTGCCGCACCCTTCTTAGGGTCTATATAACAGTAACGCGGGTTACAGTCAGAACTCATAGACAACGCTTTCCCATTTTCTTTGATACGTATACTAGAAGCGTCCAAAGACCCAGGTGCTTTAGTCGTGTTAGTCTGTACCATAGAGTCATACTGGTTGTATACCCAAGCTTTATCCGAAACTTCTATATTTGAAAGCAGTGTTTCATATGCTTCTTGATCATTAACAGCTTTATAACTCTCAACAGTTTTAGCATTCACTTCATCTAAGTACTTAGGTCTTGCTACAGGTCTATCAAGTACCGGTGCTTCTTCACTCACTGGTGCGATAGGCATATCAGCACATTTTTCACCATGCCACATCAATTCCATACGTGCAGTATCTGTTACTTCACCGATCACTGCAACATCCAATTCCCATTTCTCAAAAATGTCAATAATAGCTTGTTCACTTCCTTGTTTAGCACAGATAAGCATTCGCTCCTGAGACTCTGAAAGCATAAAGTCATATGGCATCATACCCTCTTCTCTTGCTGGTACTTGGTCAAGGTGCATGATCATCCCTGCACCAGTTTTTCCTGCCATTTCAAATGCTGAAGAGGTAAGTCCTGCTGCACCCATATCTTGAATACCTACAATGAGATCTGTTTTAAACAATTCCAAACAAGCTTCAAGAAGAAGTTTTTCTGTAAAAGGATCACCAACCTGTACTGTTGGACGAAGTGACTTGGATTCTTCAGTAAAACTGTCCGAACTCATCACCGCACCACCAAGACCATCACGTCCTGTCTTTGAACCTACATACATCACAGGGTTACCTGTACCTGAAGCAACACCCAAGAAGATCTCATCTGACTTCACAAGTCCTAATGAAAATGCATTTACAAGAATGTTTCCATTGTAAGACTCATCAAAACTCACTTCACCACCAATGGTAGGAACACCCATACAGTTTCCATAAGATCCGATACCGTCAACGACACCACGAACAAGGTGTCTTTGGTATTTAGCCGTATCGCTGTCACCTTTTACTGTACCAAAACGCAAAGCATTGAGGTTTGCTACAGGTCTTGCACCCATAGTAAAGATATCTCTAAGTATCCCACCTACACCTGTCGCAGCACCTTGAAAAGGCTCGATGAATGATGGGTGATTATGGCTTTCCATTTTAAAGACAGCAGCCATCCCTTCACCTATGTCGATAACACCTGCATTTTCACCTGGTCCCTGGATGACCCATGGTGCTTCTGTAGGGAAACCTCTAAGGTATTTTGTACTTGATTTATATGAACAGTGCTCTGACCACATTGCTGAGAAGATCCCTATCTCAACGATATTCGGGTGACGACCATCCAATATACGTAAGATATCTTCATACTCTTCTTTGCTAAGTTTGTGATTTTTTAAAACTTCATCTAGATCTTCAATAGGTTGTGACATATAGTGCGTCCTTTAAGGCGATAATTGAGGGTATTATTTTACTCAAAAAGTACTAAATATGGGTTGAAACCATTATATAATGGACCCTATAGTTTTGATAGTTACAATACCGAAAAAGATCTAATTTAACCAATGAGATCTAAGCTGGATTCACTTAAAGTAGGATGTGCAAAAATCATTTTTTCTAAGTCATTAAGACCAAGATTTGCATTAATAGCTATTAAAAACTGATGTATGAGTTCTGTTGCATCATTTCCGATGATACTAGCTCCCAAAATCAAAGATGTTTCTTCATCATATAATACTTTAATAAATCCACTATCATCACCTTTTATTTTTGCTTTTGCATTGGTTTTGAAAAAGAGTTTTTTATTTTTAAACTTGATTCCATTTTCTTTTAAAACTTTCTCACTCTTACCAATACTTGCTATTTGTGGCGTACAAAATGTCACCCATGGAAAAATGTAATCCCCGGAAAAAGTCTCTTTTCCCAAAATATGTTGTGCAACTCTTTTAGCTTCATAATAGGCCACATGAGCCAGTGCGGGTGTTTTTAAAACATCACCGATAGCATAGATATTGTTATGGTTGAGACATTGCAGATTGTCATTCACCTCAATATATCCTCTATCTTGTTCAATATTTACCTGTTCTAGCTGTAAAGCAGAAGTATTAGGGATTCTACCAATAGAGATCAATACCTTCTCAAATGTCTGGGTTTCTACTTTTTTACCCTTATCAACGGTAACCTCTACGCCGTTCTCATTTACATGATAGTTTGTAACATTTGCGTTTAGATCTATGGTAATATCTTTTTTCTCAAACTCTCGCTTGAGTGCCCTTGAAACATCATCATCCTCATTGGCTACAAGTCTTGATGCAAATTCAGATATGTGTACGCTTGAGCCTAAAGCATTAAAAAAAGATGCAAACTCACATCCTATGGCACCACCTCCAATAATGAGGATCGATTTTGGAATATCTTTGAGTTTAAATACTTCTCTACTTGAAATGATCGTTTCATCTTGCAGTTTTAAAAGCGGATGATCTCTATGTGATGAACCAGATGCAATGACAATATCTTTGGCAGTGATGTGTCTGTTTTGATCTTCTAATTTGATAGCATGATTATCAATAAATGTTGCGGTGTCGTATTCTATAGTGACTTTTGATTTTTTCAGTTTATTTAAAAGACCGATCTTTAGATCTTGTATGAGACAATGGGTTGATGCTTGAAGGGTCATCATATCTAAAGTACTTGCGGTATGATTGACTCCACATGATCTAAAGTAGGCTTCTTTTTTAATATACGCCGAAGTCTCTAAAAAGTTTTTAGCAGGAACACACCCCTCATTCAGACAAGTTCCACCTACTGTAGTCTCACCTTTTTCAATAATACATACGCTTTTGCCTCCCGTACCTAAAAGGGAAGCTACTTCATAACCTGCAGGCCCTGCACCGATAACCATTACATCAAAATCATACATTTTCATCCTTCTATTTTACATACTCATGAGCCATATAAGAGCTTCTGGCATATGGAGACGCATGCACATATTCAAAGCCCATATCGAGTGCGATCTTTTTATAGGTATCAAACTGCTCTGGTGTGACATACTCTACAACTTTTTCATACTCATGCGATGGAGCTAGATATTGACCGATACTTAAAAGTTTACAATCAACTGCCAAGAGATCTTTCATGACTTCCACAACTTCATCTTGAGTTTCACCTAGTCCCACCATAATGGCACTTTTTGTTTTTACACCCTCTGGTGCATAATTTTTGATCTCTTGCAGTACATCTAAAGATCTTTGGTAAATGGATGCTTTTCTGATGTTATAAAGTCTTGGAACGGTTTCTATATTGTGACCTACAATGACAGCACCGCTATTGGCTACGGTTTTGACAGAATCCAAATCACCCTGGAAATCAGGTACTAAAAGTTCTACTTGAGTTCCCGGAATTTTCTTTAAAACATTTTGGGTCACTTCAAAAAACTGCTGGGCTCCTCCATCTTTCAGATCATCTCGTGCAGGACTTGTGATGACAACAAATTTAAGTCCCAATTGCTTGACTGCATCAGTGACTTGATCAATCTCTTCTTTGTTAACGGCATGGGGACTACCTGTTGTGACATTACAGTAAGTACATCGTCTTGTACAGATGCCTCCTAGAATTAAAAAAGTGGCTGTTTTTGCGGCAAAACATTCACTGATATTTGGACATTTTGCTTCTTGACAAATAGTATGAATACCAACCTCATTTAACAGTTGATCCATATCTTTTTGAGCGCTAAAAGATATCTTTTTCCTAAGCCATTCTGGTTTTCGTTTGTGTTGCTGTTTCTCAAGAAGCATATAATATATCCTGGCCTTTTTGTTCAAATACTACGTTAAAGCTCTTTGAAAATGACTTTACAAGTAACTCTTTTGCTTGTTTGAAACTGATCTTTACACCTAGGTCTTCAAGTGAATTCCCCATACTATACGTAGAATTATCAATACTGATCGATCCATGTTGAAAAATAGTATCTTTTGATCTTCTTTGTGCATTGCCACCAATTTTTTTACCATCTACTAAAATATCATAAGGCTCGAAACCTTCTTGACAATACGCACTTTTTGACAAGTTGATATCTTGTAGATCTTTTGCATACACTGGGTCGAGTCCAAGTGATCTATAAAACTCGATCAAAAAAGCACAAATTACCTCATAGCTCTGTTTGACACTGAGGTTTTTAACATAAGATGTTGGTATGATGAGTGAGTATGAGATGTCATTGCCATGAAATAATATGCCACCACCTGTCATTCTTTGCTCATGATTTTCATGATACTGTTGGAGATGCTCAAGATTTCTAAGGATGTCAATATTTTGGGAAACCCCATAGGTAAATGACGCTTCCCACTCATAAACTCTGAAGATCGGTACATGTGAAGATTTAAAACCATCATACAGTTCTCTGTCTATGCGCATATTGTCTTTTGCACTTAATCTTTGTGAAGTACAAAGTGCAAAAGTCTTTTTAGTGTTTGAATTTAACATCTAACTCTTTAATAGCCCTTGTATCATCAGGTCTACAAACTCCTAGTGTTTTGGGATAGTATTGAAATTCATCAGGGTTTTCATCTGCTAATTTAACTGCATTTATCATAGTGTCACAAAAGTAATCAATGGTTTCTTTATTTTCTGTTTCTGTTGGCTCGATCATAATGGCCTCTTTTACGATAAGCGGGAAATAGACCGTAGGTGAATGCAATCCAAAATCCAGTAGATATTTTGCTATATCCATCGCACTTACACCTTTTTTTGCTAAAGTTTTAGCACTTAACACACATTCGTGCATACACATACCCGCATAAGGCACATCAAAATAATTTTTTAAACGTACGCGCAAATAGTTGGCATTGAGTACAGCTTTTCTACTTGCATCTTTCATCCCATCTGAACCAAGAACGGTCATGTAAGTAATCGCTCGTAGTGAGATACCATAGTTACCAAAAAACGGTGAGATCTTACCGATGGAGTTTTCACCACCTGTAGTGAACAAATATTGATCACCCTCTTTTGTTATTCCGAGATCAGGTAAAAATGGTTTGAGCTTATCATTAACACCAACTGGACCAGAACCAGGACCACCTCCACCATGAGGTGTTGCAAAGGTTTTATGTACATTGATATGAATCACATCAAAACCAATATCACCAGGTCGAGCCACACCCATAATCGCATTCATATTTGCACCATCATAATACATCAAAGCATCATATTCATGAGCAACTTTACAAAGATCTTTAATACGCTTGTTATACATCCCTAGTGTATTTGGTACCGTAAGCATAACAGCAGCGACTTCGTGACTCATCTTCTTTTTAAAAGCCTCAAAATCTATGGCACCATTTTCATCAGACTTGATCGTGATAACTTCATATCCAACCATTGATGCTGTTGCAGGATTTGTACCGTGTGAAGAGTCTGGAACAATGATATATTTTCTCTTTTCACCCTTGCTTTTATGATACTTATCTATCATCATAACACCAAGCATTTCACCATGAGCACCCGCTTGTGGTGTTGTGGTGAAAGCACTCATCCCTGTCACTTCACACAAGCTCTTCTCAAGCATATCGATTGTTTCAAGCGATCCTTGCACATCTTCATTGAAGTTGTTTGTAATGACATGAGGGTGCAAGTTCAAAAAACCATCTTGATTGGCTACACGTTCTGCAATCTTTGGATTGTACTTCATTGTACAAGACCCAAGTGGATAGAAGTTCTTATCGATCGACATATTTTTATTTGATAAATTAGTAAAGTGTCTGACAACATCAAACTCACTAACTTGCGGAAGTCTTGCTTTTTGCTCACGTAAGAGTGAGCTGTCAATAGTCGCATTTATTTCTACATCTAACGGAGGAAGGGCAATTCCTTTTCGTCCATTTTGAGATTTATCAAAAATCGTTTGTATTGTTGCATTCATAATACTTCTCCGATCGCAGCTACTAGAGCATCCATCTGCTCTCTGGTTCTTTTTTCAGTGACAGAAATTAAAATTTCATTTTTAAACTTCATATCAATATTGGCTAAATTGATACCTGCGTAAAAACCTTTCTCACGTAATTTACCTAAGAAGTCATCACTGCTCAAAGGTGTAGAGATAACAAACTCATTAAAACTCTCCGCTTTATTTAGAACCTCAATCCCATCGAGTTTTACAAGTTGCTCTTTTAGGTAGCTTGCCTTACTAAAACATAAATTGGCCATATTTTCCAAGCCATCTTCACCTAAGAGTGACATAAAGATCGTAGATCTTACAGCTACCAAGTTTTGATTGGAACAGATGTTAGATGTCGCTCTGTGACGTCTAATGTGCTGCTCTCTAGCTTGCATCGTAAGTACAAATATTTCATTTCCATCTTTATCCAGGGTTCTACCAATGATTCTACCAGGTAAGTCTCTGATATATTCCTCTTTAGTTGAGATCATTCCAAATGATGGCCCGCCGAAGTTCATATAGTTGCCCAGACACTGTCCGTCAGCACAGAAGATATCAGCGCCCATACTACCTGGATCTTTTAATACACCCAAAGAGATTGGATAAGCTGAAATAACAGCTAAAGCTTTATGTTCATGGAGTTTGTCGATGATTGCTGTAAAGTCATCAATAGTTCCAAAAAAGTTAGGGTTTTGAAAAAGGTACCCTGCTACAGAGTCATCAATCTTGTCAAGTACAACTTGGCGATCGGTTTTAAAGTTTTCAACATCAATCACTTCAAATTCAATATCTCTAAAAGACAGATAAGTCTGTACGACTTTGATATATGTCGGATTGATCCCACCATCAATAAGGATCTTATTTCTTTTACGAGCAATTCTAACCGCCATAAGAGCAGATTCAGCTAAGGCACTGGCTCCATCATACATAGAAGCATTCGATACATCCATACCACTAAGTTCACACACCATACTTTGATACTCATACAGTGTTTGAAGTGTTCCTTGTGAAGCTTCTGCTTGGTACGGTGTATAGGATGTATAAAATTCTGATCTTCCAGCTAGTGCATCAACAGCACTTGGCACGACATGATCATAATAACCCCCACCCATAAAGATTGTTTTATTCGTTACATTTTTAGCTGCTAAGGTTTTAAACTTTTCAAAGGTTGAAAACTCATCTAGACCTTCTGGCAGATCAATTCCAGAGATTTGCAGATCTTTGGGAACGGAAGAGAAAAGATCAGATTCATTTTCAATCCCGATCACATCAAGCATTTGTCTAACTTGTTCATCTGTATGTGGAGTATATTGCATATTTGTCTCTTAGAGTGAATCTACAAAGTTTTTGTATTCATCTTCACTCATAAGTGAATTTAATTCATCTACATTTGATACTTTAAGTTTAAATATAAAGGTTCCCTGTGCGTCTTGATTTAAAACTTCAGGTTCATCAAGCAGTGATTCGTTGAGTTCACATACTTCACCAGATATTGGAGTATAGATATCTGAAGCAGCTTTAACAGACTCTATAAATGCGACACTGTCTCCCATAGAAACCTCACTATCAACTTCAGGAAGTTCTATAAAAGTTATATCACCCAATTGCTCAACAGCATAAGAAGATATTCCAATACTTGCAATGTCACCATCAATTTCTACCCATTCGTGTTCTTCATTATATTTCTTCATTATATTTCTTCCTTTTTATGTAAGATTATCTAATAATTGTTCTTAAAATTTTGCTATTTATTGAAATTTTAAGTTATTTTGTAATAAAGGGTAAACTAGAAATATTTGCATCTAGACTTGACCTTTTATCTCTCAGCTCAATACTCAGCTCTTTATCAAAACCATCTATATCTATCATAGCCAGTCCCACTCCAACATTTAAGATTGGTGAAAATGCCCCTGATGTTACAAAACCAATCTTTTTGTCATTTTGGTACACTTCAAAATCTTTTCTTGCACTTCTTCGTGTAGTAGTTTTGAATGGCATTAAAAGCCTTTTTATGCCATCTTTTTTTTGTTTTTCTAAAGCAGCTTTACCTACATACTCTCTTTTTAAATTGACAAACTTTGAAAGGTTTGCTTCAAGTGGCGTGATATCTTCACTTAAATCATTCCCATATAAACTGTATCCCATTTCAAGTCTTAAAATATCTCTAGCGCCAAGTCCAGCTGGTTTTGCACCATCTAAGATCAATGCATCCCATAACTTTACAGAGGTATTGGCATCAATATAAAGTTCGAAACCAAGTTCTCCTGTATAGCCTGTACGACTCAGCAAACAATCACTATTAAACACTTTTGTTTGGACAAATGAGAAAAATTCCAATTCATCTAAATCTACATCAAAATATTTTTCTAAAATTTCTTTTGATCTTGGGCCTTGTACATCTAATTTTGCATACTCCATTGATCTGTCTTCCAAACTTGCATTTGTAATTCTTGAGTTTAGCGTATCAAAATCAATTTCTCTTCTAGAAGCGTTTACAACGATCATCAGTTCATCTTCACTTAGCCTGTAAATAATTAAGTCATCAATAACTCCACCTTGCTCGTTTAACAAAAACCCATATTTACATTTTCCAATATCAAGCGCATCAATATTGATCGAAGTAGCTTCATTTATCCCTGAGGCTTGTATATCGCCTTTAAAGAAAAACTCCCCCATGTGTGAGGTGTCAAACAAAGCAACATCATTTCTGCAGGCAGCATGTTCTGCAATGATGCCATCAAATTGTATGGGCATATCCCAACCACAAAAGCTGACATTTTTTGTTTTTAATTCTTGCTGTCTAGCATGAAGTGGCGTTTTTAGTAATTCTTCCATTTAGAAGCCTTTTTTCAATTTTATGTTTTACTTTACAATAAAAAAGTAGAAATAATAGATTAATTTTTATTCAGTGAAAACCTAATTTTACAATCCTAATACTATACCTTCCTTCAAATATTAAGGAACCTCATTTCCTAGGCGACGAAAACAACTTTTCTTATTTTATTCTCTCACTATACTAATTGTAACAGTTTATCTTCTTTTTTCTTTTCTTTTATTTTGAATAAAGCCCTCATTTAAATGATTTTATTTTGGGAGTTCGTACAAAGAATGTAACACACTATTAATTAATGAAAAGGTACAATACCTACAATGAAATCAAAGAGGTAACCTATGGACAAAATACTACAAATGCTAGAACTACAGCAACAACTCAATGATGCAACCAACGGCGAAGGCTGGGAAAAAGGTACCACTAAGAATGGTAAACTGATCGACTGGAAACGTTGTACCTACCTAGAGTCTGCAGAACTTATAGAGTCTTACCCTTGGAAACACTGGAAAAACATAGATGCCAAACCAGACTATGCAAACATCCAGATAGAAGCTGTAGATATCTGGCACTTCATTATGTCACAGGGGCTTGAAGACTATAAGATGAAAGATCTAGGGAGCATTGAAACATTGTCTGAAAACATTAATGCATTGCCTAACTTCCAAACATTTTTAGCCGATATTACACCTACAACAAAAGATTATTATGCACAGATCGAAGTAGTAGAAAACTTGATGAGAACACTTTTTTGCGGAGAATCTACAGAAAAACTTATGGAAGCATTTATCGATGTTGCCGTACAGTCAGGACTTAACCTTGATGCACTCTATAAACTCTACATTGGTAAAAATATATTAAACCAATTCAGACAAGACCATGGATATAAAGAGGGTACGTACATTAAAATATGGAATGGTGAAGAAGATAATGTTACGATGCAGCGTGTGCTTGAAGAGAATGAAGAGATAAGCCCAGATGGACTTTATAAGGCGCTTGAAGACGCTTACCCAAAAGGGTAAGTACTATTCTGCCATCCTGGTCAAATCTTGTTGTATGATCTGATTTCCACGAATACTGACTTTGGTCGCTATACGAATATCCTTCATACTGTCATAACCACACTCTTCTCCACATTTAACCGTACCGATAAGAAAATAACTTCCCGATGGCACACCATAAAATGCAAATTTTCCATTCTTATCTGATGCTGTGAACCTTAGGTAATTAAAGAGTCTAGAATCTGCTTTTTGCATCTTATACCCACCTAGATAACTCTCTTGGTACCATTGTTCAGAATAACTGGTTAACGGATTTAAATACAATCGTGTACTAGCTCCCACAACACGTCTATCATAGGCATCCGTTACATAAATTGAACCCTTGACTGTTCCTTTACCCGTTCTTGCCAAACGATTATACTCTGAGACTGGAAATGCGATACGTTCCATTCTATCTTCTTCACCATCTTCAGTGATCATCATTTCAGATTCTGTGAGATTGTCATCAGACATATCTACATCATCTTCATTGCTTAAGTCACCCCAAAAACTACTACTGCTTTTTCTATTTTTATCGGGATGTACATCTGGCTGTACACATCCTGTAACTAAGGACATTGCCATCAATGACATTATAATTAGTGTGACTATTTTAAACATGGATTCCCTTCATTCATTATTTCAGTATTATACACAATTAACTTTACTATCATACTATTTACAATGTTTCTTTTTAAGCATTTTTTCTAAGAAAGTTTTTGCATCCGGATCACCTGAAAAAGCAGCTTTTTGATACCAGAATGCTGCCTTTTGACAACTTTTCTTTACTGCATATCCTTTCTGATATCTCTTTGCTAAATGGTGCTGTGCTTCAGTTTCACCCTCTTTGGCAAACCTATGAAGGTGTTTTACTTTTCGCTTTTCACCTTTATAGTACTTGACCGTATTGAGTATGAACCAGATCGTAAAAATGATCAAAGCTACAATGATATAGAGTTCTATATTTTCCAAGTCATCCAAATATTCCATGATCTGCATCTTATTTTCCTAAACAGAACTCACCGAACATTTTGTCCAGTATCTCTTCAGAGTCATAAGGTTTAGAGATGGATGAGATAGACTTTACCGCTTCTTGCAAATGATAAGAGAAAAACTCTAACTCACCATCCATGAGAGGCATTTTCGCTTCTTCTATAGAGATCTTTGCCTTTTTGACCGCTTCTATTTGTCGAGCAGAAATAAGCATCAACTCTTCCCCTTCTCCAATGCTGTCAAACAATTGTTCAAGTCTTTCTGTTAACTTCACAAAAGCTTTTTTGGCGCTCACTTCCAGCAGATCATAGGCTTGAAGTCTACTTATATCAAATACCCTTTCAAGGTCTGATTTGTTCAAAGCAACAACGATATGTTTGTCTTCTAATGCCTCAAGTATGGAGATGATCTTTTCATCTTCTTCATCAAATACACGTGAACTGTCAAAAAGTGCCACGATTACATCTGCATCTTCTACCGAAGAGAGAGAACGTTCTATTCCTATCTTCTCTATCGTGTCATCTGATTCACGTATTCCAGCCGTATCTACCAGCCTGATAATATGAGAACCTATACGCACCTGCTCTTCTATCGTATCTCTAGTTGTCCCGGCTATATCACTCACGATGGCTCTATCATATGAAAGCAATGCGTTCAGTAAAGAACTTTTACCCACATTTGGTTTTCCTATAATAGCTACTTTAAACCCTTCTATAAGCCCTCTACGTCTATGACTTGCCTCAACGATCTGTTCTATTTGCAGGGTAAGCCCATCAAGCTGTGTACGGATACTTGTCATAATATCATCAGGGATATCTTCTTCCGCATAATCTATCATCACCTCAGAGTACGCTAACGACCTTAAAAGTCCATCTCGACTCTCATCCACAAAAGTTTTGAGCTCACCTTTCATCTGCTTGGCGAGTATCTTCGCTGCATCCACACTCTTGGCTTCTATCAGTTTTGAGATCGCTTCTGCTTCTGTAAGATCTATCTTGCCATTGAGAAATGCACGTTTGGAAAACTCACCCGGTTCAGCAAGTCTTACACCATATGAAGTAATGGTATCAAGTATCTCTTGTGCGACGATCATTCCACCATGACATTGGAACTCTACGATCTCTTCACCTGTAAAACTATGCGGTGCAGCAAAATATATCATGATCGCATGATCTATCAGTTCATTTTTAAAATTATAAAGTGAAGTAAGGTGGGCATGTCTTGGAGTAATATTTTCTAACTTAGAGATTTTGTGTGCTATCTCTAAAGCAGCATCTCCGCTTACCCTGATTATAGAGATAGAAGAGACACCGTGAGCAGTGGCTATGGCAGCAATTGAGTTATGCATTGGTCTTATGATTGTTAAACTCGTTTATCACAACAAATTTCTTGCCTTCTCTGCTTGTCTTAACAGCCACATATTTATCAGGGAATCTTTCACGCAGTTGCTCGAGGGCAATTTGTACCAAAATACCATCAAGGAAACGTGTTTTACCTTTTCCATTTTTTTCAACATTTTCAATGACCGGTTTAATATAATTACGGATCATTTCTTGCTGTGTTGTTAAAAACTCTGCGATCTCAAGCTTAATGAAAAGTTCATATTTCGCATGTAACCAATTAAAGAGCATATAAGAAAGCGCATTATAGCGATACCCTTCTTTTCCTATAAGCAATGCAGCATCTTCACCATCAATAAAGATCAGTGCCGTATTATCTCTCACATCCACTTCAACCACATCAATATCAAAACAAGCGTGCGAAAGCAATTCTTTGAGTTGATCTTCTATCATCAATGCCAACTCATCATAGACGACTGTGTCTGTTTCGACCACTTCCTCTTCATCATTATGATCTACATCAAAGAAACTTTCAACAATAGCATCTTTTTCTATCTTGGTTTCTAGATGTATTTCTTTACTATCCAATTCTGTATCTTTAACCGTTGCAATAATTTCAGAGGCTACACTCTCTTCAATGCTGGGTACATGAGGTGTCTTTGTGGGTTCAGTGTTGCTTTTTGTCTTCTTAGACACTGTTTTTTTACACGTAGCCACAATAATGGCATTTTTTTTCAATAAACCGAAAAGACCTTTGGAAGGATGCTGTATTACTTCAGATTGAAGTTCAGAAACTGAACAGTCCAACATTTGAGAAGCTTTTTCATATGCCTCTTCTAGTGTTGCTGCCTCAATCTTTTTCATGAACTAGTCCTTCTTTTTTTTATGTGCTGCGATCGCCAACGCTTTTTGCTTTTCATACATATGATTGATAAAGTACTGTTGTGCGATCGTAAAGAGGTTATTGACCAACCAGTACAATACAAGACCTGATGGGAAATATACAAAGAACACTGTCATGATCACAGGGAACCACTTAAAGATCTTCTCTTGCAGTGGATCTGTAAAGTTGCTTGGTGTGATCTTTTGCTGGAACCACATAGATGCACCCATTAACACAGGAAGGACAAAGTATGGATCCATTGCTGCAAGATTTTCTATCCATAGTATCCATGGTGCACCTTGCAATTCATCAGCATTTAAAAGTACACGATACAGTGCAAAGAAAACAGGGATTTGAAGAATAAGCGGCAGACATCCACCCATCGGGTTTGCACCATGCTTCTTATACATTTCCATCATTTGTGCATTCATCTTTGCTGGATCATCTTTATACTTCTCTTTGATATCTTTCATTTTAGGTGCCAAGTCTTTAAGCTTTTGCATAGACATCATACCTTTGTATGAAAGTGGGAAGAGCACAACTTTTACAAGTAGCGTAAAGAGTATGATCGCCCATCCCCAGTTACCCACATAGTCATTGATCCAAAGTAATACTTGAAAAAATGGTTTTGCGAGGAATGAAAACCATCCAAACTCAATAGCATCTGTAAGTTCTGGATGTATCGCTCTTAATATTCTCTCTTCTTTTGGTCCAATATAGGCATTTAATGTTAAGGTATCTGTCCCCTGTACAAAGATAAGAGGATCACCGTTTGCTTCTTTTAAAATAGAAACATTCAAGCCTTTATCAAAATCAAAGAACAATGAAGCGACATATCTATCAAAAGCAGAAGCTATTTTTGCATTTTGGAACTTTTCATATCCTTCAGCATCGCCATCTTCAATAGTATTGATGATGTCATCGGCACCTTTTACCAAAGCACCTCTAACAAGCATATACATTGAATGATCCGCATCCGGTCTATGTCCCGGTGTGATAAAATATGGTGTTGAAGCAGAAGTTGATACAGCTACACTGTATTCTCCCGTAGGCTTGAAAGTGATCTTTTTAGTCACTGTCAAAGAAGAGAGCGTTTGTGTAAGTGTCACAGTTTGTTCACCACTGCTTAAATCCACAGTATCACTTCCTGCATTGACATAAGGTGTTTTAAATGCTTCTTCATTCAGTTTAACATCTGAAAATCTTATTTCCAGTGG
>NZ_JBATIY010000136.1:0-3499 GCF_049668085.1 Sulfurovum sp.
GGTTAGTATTATTGGTTATTTCCTCTCTTACTATGATGACAATGGGTTCCCAGGCCAGACTTTCAAAGTCCCGAAGGCTAGCTGCCGTTATCCCTCTTATCCTCGCCTTTGCAACGCTTACTGAAGTAGTTCTGGATCTTGATCGTCCTCAGGATGGTATGATAACGGTAGGACAGGAAGCCATGATCGATCTACAAAAGGGTTTGAAACTAAAGTTGGATTCGGAATAGATTATATTATTGTATAGAAAGAGAAGTAAACACTTATGCGTACTGTAAATAGAAATCTTATAAAGTCAAATATTTTATAATGTTTTTAGAACAAGACATTTTTGGATACACTATAACTATTAAACCTATAGTTCCAATTAAAAAAGTGCTTAATGAGCACGGAAACATTATCAGTATTGTTTACCACTATGAGGTAGCGACAAATGACAGAATGTAGTAAGTGTCATCATATCGGGAAGCCCGAGACAAAGACAAAGATAGGGCGAAAAGTGATTATGCTATCCCTAATGGTTGTCGTCTACCCTGTTTCATTTGTCATACTTTTGCTTATTGGGTCAATCCTTAAGATTAATGGCTGCTATGGGTCTCCAAATGATGTTTGTCTTGCAGCAACCATGGTATTATCTGCAGCAATAACACTAATTTATATTATTACAGTGTTATATAAATGCACACGGAAGATTGAGGTTTGTGAGAAGTGTGGTAACCAAACCGAGAAGTGCGTGTGGAAGTAACTTTTACCTTAAGATCCTCTCATCACAGCTAATATTTAACTATTTTCTTTAACTTCAAATCAAACTTTAAAAACATATGTAAATGTATTGACACCTTTTTCTGAGTGTGCACGATAGTCAATACTATTCTTCTCACAAATAGTTTTTACCATACTCAAGCCCAATCCTAAACATCTTTTTGCACTGTGGGTCTCCGTATAATTTTTATCAAATATCATAGAAACATCAGAGATGTTTTTCCCCGTAGAAATAAATTTTAAGAGAATATCTGAATTGTTTTTTTCTAAAATAACCTCTATCTTAGTTCTATCGTTACTGTGTTTAATAGCATTAGACAGATTATTATCAATGAGCCTCTCTAATTCAGTATCATTCATAGTTACTCTTATATAACGTGCTATATGTCTATTTATGGTTTTCCCATTGGCCTGAGCAATGACTTCAAAAAAGTCTACTCTCTCATTGGTAAAATCTGTAAAATTAATTTCTATTGGCTTGTATTCCATCGTATCATTTGAGATGATATAGGAGAGGTCTTCATAAGAGTTTGAAAGCATATTAATAGCTGAGTTAATTTGGGTAATATTGGGAGATACCTGCTTTTCGGTCTTCATCTCAATAAGTTCAGAGTTGGTCATAATGACAGAGAGGGGAGTTCTTATCTGATGTACCATATCAGCGATAAACTGCTTGTTCTCATCTAGGAGGAGTTGGTTATTTACTACCTGATTTTGAAGTTTATCATTCAACTCTTTAATTTTTTCCCCTTGTTTGTGATTATTAAATATCATAAGTATTTGAGACATAAAAAACAATGTCAGAAGTATGGAAAGTATAAAGTGTAATGTTATGGTAGATACAATTAACGGAAGTAATATAATACTAATATATGCTATAGCAATGCGAAAATCAGCAAATAGTGAAGTTGTCGAAACAGAAGCCGATGCAACTAAGATAGCCACTACAAAAAGTTGATAGTAGTCACTTAGATAGTGAATATATACAGTACCAAGTAAAGATATCATCGCTGCAGTTGAGAGAGAAGATATCATAAAAAATTTATACCAAATTTCGACTGAATACATTTGTTGAGCTGTCTTGAAGAGATAAATAGAGTAAAGCCTACACAATGTAAATACGAACAATACACTACCCCAGATAACAATACTATATGAAAGTTCAGAATATAAGAATATGGTTACAAGCACTACAAATGCCAAAGCAGTTAGTTGACTTTTTACTGAAAGAGTATAGAGTGAACTTACTATAGAAATATCTATAGGCAGGGACTGTTTTATTTTGGTAAATGTTTGTTTATAGTTCATAAGTACTTTATATCCATTCTTCTTTCTTTAATCTATAATTCTAGCATTTTTATGTCATATTGAAGTCATACTTTAGAAACCTTATAATCTAACATATTTTATAAGGTTATCCACTATAGCGACGTTTTCGGGTCATAAATATGTAACCTCCAATAGAAAACCTTATAAAATGTGCTATATAGGAGATTTTATAATGAAATCTTTACATGCTATAATAAATAATACTCAAACTCAGGAAAAAATATGAAAGAGATAGAAAGAAAGTATCTGCTTAAAGATTCTATTATCTCTCTTATAAATAAATATGCTCTAAAAAAACATAAGATCACCCAATTTTATACAGCCATCACACCTCTTAGATGTGTACGCTATAGAAAAATGGATGATCGTTACTTTAAGACCGTTAAAGATGGTACAGGTGCTTCAAGAGAAGAAGTAGAAGTAGAGATAAGTAAAAAGAAATTTAAAAAAAGATTCACAGACCATATAAATAAGACTATACAAAAAGAGAGGTATTTCTTTCACTTTGAAGGGAAAGAATACTCCATAGATGTCTTTAAAAAAGGCTTAAAAGGTCTCTATATTCTTGAGATTGAATTCCCTGAGATGAAAGATTTTGAAGCATTTGATCTCCCTAAAATACTTCAAATACATGTGGTTAAAGATGTGAGTTTTGATGAATCTTTCAAAAACAAAAATATTGTTTTAAATGGAAAACCTAAAACTGTTTCTAAACTAGACCGTATCTTTATAGAACTTGAAACAAAAAACAGTGATGAACTTGATGCCTATTTCATTTCAAACCTTTCGCCTATCGATGCACTTCGAGTGATCTTATACAAGTTTTCCCTCTCCATACTCTTCTACAAAGAACGCATACTTCTTTATGACAACATTGAAGACCTCCACCAGTTTAGGATAAACATTCGAAAATCCAGAGCTTTTTTAAAAGAATTCGAATTTTTATTCCCAAAGAAAGAACATACCTATTTCAATGACAGTCTAAGCAGTTTTGGTACACAAACAAATCACAAGCGTGACTTGGATGTCATTAAAGAGCGTTTGAAAGATGTCGACAAAGACCATGATGTCATCCAAAAAGATATCAGAAGACAACGTGAACATGAACAAGGGAAGATAGAAGAGATGTTAAAGGGTAAAACTTTTGAAAACTTTTTTCACACCTATCAAAATATATTGAAAAAAGAGACCCTTTTGACTTCTTACAATACAAGTGGTACCATAGAAGATAAAGCCAGAAAAGTTATCAATGATCTACACCTGAACATCATCAAAAAGATCAATGCTTTGGAAAAGGATTTTGATGATAAAAAACTCCATAAGATCAGGATCTCTTTTAAAAAACTTCGTTATCTTTTAGAGGAGTTCCAACATATCTTTGGTGAAGAAAAGATAGAGAAGATGATAG
>NZ_JBATIY010000137.1:0-3727 GCF_049668085.1 Sulfurovum sp.
GAGACATGGATACTCTATTACAGTAATATCAGACAACTGCAACTTATCCAATATGCAAAAGAGAACCCGAGATTTATCCTCTTTTTTGTATTCTCTTTACTTGTTTTAGCCCTAGTCTCTTTCAGCATTACATTATACTTCCGTCGTCCTCGATGCATCAATGAAACACTTTGTATTTTGGAACCTCTATTGAAAGCATTAAAAAAAGATGGCTACAGTAGAAAAAAAGATGAAACCATTCATCAATTTTTCTTACGCTATCTGAACGATCATGCAGATAAAAGTGCTGTCAGGGAAGTTGATAGATATTATGAAATGATCTCATATGGTGGTGATACATCACTGGAAACAAAGAAGAAATTCAAGAACATGGTGAAGAAGAGTTTATCTTCATAGCCAATTGGAATACGGTTAACCTTCCTTCAGTATAGTAATACAAAGCATTCAAAGCAACCTCTTAGATGTTTTTAAATAAAATTATAAACCAATTCTCACATGGAGACATCACCTTAATGATTAAAAAAAGCAAAAAAGTTATCGTTGCTGGACTTGCAAGCACTTTGACTGTAGCATATATGTTTGGGTCTTTCGCTCAAGCAACAGAGACTCCTAAAAAAACCCATACACCTTCAACCGCTAAAGAAAAACTTGAAGCGTATATAAAATTCACTCAGATCCTCAATGTCATTGAGAGTCAATTTGTGGATGATACCAATACCACTGACCTTGTAGACAAAGCGCTCAAAGGACTTATGGCTAACCTCGATTCTCACTCTTCTTTTATGGATACCAAAGCGTTTAAAGATCTTTCTGTCCAAACAAAAGGTGAATTTGGCGGATTAGGTATCTCTATAGGTATGAAAGATGGAGCTCTTACCGTCATTGCACCTATCAATGATACACCAGCATTTCATGCTGGTATCAAAGCCGGTGATATCATCTTAAAGATCAATGATACAGCCACTATCGGTATGAATATCGATGAGTCTGTAAAAATGATGAGAGGGAAACCTAAAACTTCTTTGGTATTGACGATCATCAGAAAAGGAGAGCCTAAGCCTCTCGAAATTAAGATCGTCAGAGATATCATCAAGATTCAATCTGTCTATGCAAAGACCATAGAAGATAAACTTCTTTATGTGCATGTTACCTCTTTTGACCAGAAAGTAGTAGAAGGTGTACAAAACGCTATCAAAGAGCATAATGCTACTGATGGTATGATCCTAGACCTAAGAAACAATCCGGGTGGACTGCTTGACCAAGCTGTCGGACTTGTAGACCTTTTTGTAGATGAAGGTGTTATTGTCAGTCAAAAAGGAAAAGTGAAAAGTGAAAATCTAGAATACCGTGCAAGTAAAGAAGGTACGAATAAAAAACTTCCTCTTGTAGTACTTATAAACGGTGGCTCTGCATCTGCTTCGGAGATCGTATCTGGTGCACTTCAGGATTTCAACCGTTCTATTGTCATTGGAGAAAAGACATTCGGAAAGGGTTCTGTACAAGTGGTGATGCCTATAGGTGCAGATGAAGCTTTAAAACTGACTGTGGCACGTTATTACCTTCCAAGCGGACGAACGATACAAGCTGTCGGGGTCACACCTGATATAACCATACCGCTTGGTAAAATAGATTTTACTGAAGATCTTATTATGCTGAAAGAAAAAGATCTGAAAAAACACTTAGAAAATGAGCTCGCTAAAATAGATGTAAATACAACCAAGTCATCAGACACAGGCATAGAAAACAATGCAACAGAAGTAGATGAAACTATCATCACAGAAGAGCAAATCTATAAAGATCTACAACTTAAAAGTGCTGTAGATATCTTAAAAGCATTGATCATCACGAACAAAGGAAGAAACTAATGACAAAAACTGACCTTTTGTATGAAGGTAAAGCAAAAAAGATTTGGAAAACTGAAGATGAAAACCTTCTTATCTCCGAATTTAAAGATAGCCTTACTGCATTTAATGGTGAGAAAAAATCATCTGAAGAAGGTAAAGGTGCCCTCAATAATCAAATATCAACTGAACTCTTCAAATATTTAGATGAAAAAGGTATCCCTACTCACTATGTAGATACAATTGATGATAACAACATGCTTCATAAAGCTGCAGAAGTGATCTATCTGGAAGTGATCGTAAGAAATATCGCTACTGGTAGTCTTAGTAAAAATCTTGGTATTGCAGATAAAACTGTACTTCCTTTCACACTTGTTGAATTTGACTATAAAAATGATGCACTTGGAGATCCAAAACTCAATGACCAGCACTGTCTCATTTTAAACTTGGTCAATGACACATCTGAACTTGATTACATTCGTTTTATGGCAAGAAGGATCAACACACTACTCTCAGGGTTCTATGCTGATCTCAACATTAAAGTTGTAGATTTTAAAATTGAATTTGGTAGAGATAAAGATGGAAATATTATTCTTATCGATGAACTCAGTCCAGATAACTTCAGACTATGGGATGCCGAGACAGATGAGAAACTGGATAAAGACAGATTTAGACAAGGTCTAGGTGGACTCACTGAAGCGTACAGACAAGTATTAGACAGAATTAAAAACAGATAAGGAATAACAATGACAGCTATAGTAAACGTATTTTTAAAAGAAGGTGTTCTAGACCCACAGGGAAAAGCAGCGCACCATGCACTTGACTCTTTAGGATTTGCCGGAGTAAATGATGTACGTATCGGTAAACAGATCATCATTAAGCTTGATACTACAGACAAAGCTGAGGCGGAAGCAGAAGTAAAAGAGATGTGTGAGACACTTCTTGCCAATACAGTTATCGAAGACTATACGATAGAGATCAACTAGTATGAAAGTAGCAGTATTAAGATTTCCTGGAACAAACTGCGAGTTTGATACACAGTATGCTTTTGAAAAATTAGGACATACAACAGAGCTTGTATGGCATGAGAATGAGAAACTTCCAGCGGACATCGATCTTGTTGTTGTGCCTGGTGGATTCTCATATGGAGATTATTTACGCTCAGGGTCTATCGCTAGATTTTCACCTGTGATGAAAGCTGTTTCAACCTATGCAAATGATGGTGGTAAAGTACTTGGTATCTGCAATGGTTTTCAGATCCTTACAGAAGCCGGACTACTCCCAGGTGCATTGAAACGCAATAATAACCTTCACTTTATCTCTAAGCACCAAAACCTCTGTGTCATCAACAATGACAATGCTTTTTTAAACAAATGTGATAAAGGTGAAGTACTTAACATTCCTATTGCACATGCAGATGGTAACTACTACATCGATGATGAAGGGTTTAAAAAGATAGAAGCAAATGGTCAGATACTTCTTCGTTACTCAAATGAAAAAGGAGAACCAGTTGTTGTCAATGGTTCTGTAACTTCTATCGCTGGTGTCTGCAATGAAACTAAAAATGTATTTGGTCTTATGCCTCACCCTGAGCGTGCCTTAGAAGCTATACTAGGAAGTGAAGACGGTATACGTATGCTTCAAGGTTTTGAAGCCTAATGCAACACTTACGCTCTGTATCTCTCTTTATAGTATTTATATTAGCTTATACTACCCTATTGAGTGCGCAGAGCGAATTCAAATATAGTTATATGCCTAAAAAGGTATATGATAACCAACTCTTTGCAGTGACGATCATCTCTTCAGGAGAAACTGCTACAGTGAAACCCAAATTTACTTTTGATACGTTAAGCAAGACTCAACCACTCTTCCAAAGACCTCTTGTC
>NZ_JBATIY010000138.1:0-3877 GCF_049668085.1 Sulfurovum sp.
GGTGTAGATACGGCACTGAATGTTATAAAATATGCTATAGATTCTATACGGGATACGGCTTCCTCATTTAGCAGAGCTTTTGTCATAGAAGCGATGGGTAGAGAGTGTGGATATTTAACATTGGTCTCAGCACTTACTTCTGGTGCAGAAATGTGTTTGATACCTGAAATACCATATGAATTGGATAACTATAAAGAGAGGTTTAAGAAGGAGATCGAAGAGGGAAGAGAGTATTTTATCGCTGTAGTGTCTGAAGCGTTAAAAAATTCTGAGGAGATCGTCCAATGGTTTGAAAAAGAGATAGGTATTGAGTCCCGTCTTATGGTACTAGGACATATACAAAGAGGTGGAAACCCTACAGTTCAAGATCGTCTTATGGCCTTTCATTTTGTGACACATGCTATAGATGGATTACTTGAAGGATATGAAAGTTCTGTTGTTTGCTATAGCAATTGTGGATTCAATCATAAAAAGATAGAAGAAGTTGCCTTTAAAAAGTATCAGATAAAAGAAAATCTGTTAAAACTTGGTATGGAATTTGGAAGTCGTAAGTGAGATATTTTTTATTAATACCTATTGTACTGTTGGCTACTGCTTGTGGTAAGCCTGCAGGAAAGGTCATCGCAAAGATCCCTGAGGCATCAGGGATAAGTTATTGCAGTAAGAGTGATACACTCATTGTAGCCAATGATGAAGGTACTTACTATGAGATAAGTAGAAAGGGCAAGATACTTCACAGAACAAAGCTTGGTAAATATGATCTTGAAGGTGTGGTATGTGAAGATACACAGTTGATTTTTGCTCTTGAAAATAAAGGTATACTCATTGTTGACAGGAAGACAGAAAAAAAGAAAAAAGTAATTTTGGATACCTTTTACAATGGAAAGAAATTGCCTTTATTTAATAAAAAATCAGGGGTTGAAGGTATCGCTAAAGTAGGTAATATGGTCTATCTCTCTAAACAATCCAAGAAGAAAAAAGAATCTTTCATTGCTGTAGTGAAACTTACGCCATATCCATCTAGAATCATTGAAGTGATCGAACATCATATATCAGATACAGCTGGACTTACTTATCATGATGGATATTTGTATATGGTGAGTGACAAAGAGGATCTCTTGATCAAGTATGATCTTGATAAGAAGAAAAGTGTAGAAAAAATTAAATTAGAGAAAGGTGCCTGGGAAGGTATCGCTTTTGATAAGAAAGGCTTTGTCTATCTTGCTGATGATGATGGACGAGTGGTAAAATACAAGAAAAAGGTTTTGGGGTTGTAAATACAAAAAAGAGCATTATGCTTTTTTTGACAGCCACAGATGCTTATAATTTTGATAAAAAGCAATATTGATCAAAGCACCTGTCATTGCAAGTCCAGTGTCTTTGTGCGCATCCCATACATCTCCCTGCGTCCCTAAAAAAGCCATACCTAGATCAGGTTGCAAGATGATCACTGCAAACCACTCAAGCATTTCATAGAATGTGGAGATAGATACGATCATAGTAAAAGTTAGCAGTAAAGCACTTTTAACGGTGGATGTACCCGAAGTAATCATCTCAAAGAGTATTCTAAAAGTAAGCAATCCAAAAAGAAAATGTACCAAGCGGTCAAAATGATTTCTCTCAAAACCAAAAAAATGTGTGATGGCATTAAAATGTTCCATCTCAGCATAGGTGTAATGCGATCCTAAAGAGTGTAAACTGGCAAATATAAGAAGAAATATGATGCTTAAAAGCGTGTAGTGATGTTTCTTATCCATGAAAACGACAAATGGAAAAAAAATGAATATCAGTACATTTTCAAGAAGCCAATCTGCAGGATATTTGGGATTGATTGCCATAAAGACCCAGATTACTATATACAGTGCATAGACAATCTTATGTGATTTTGGCATATAATCTCCCTTACTGCCAGTATTATATCATGATATTAGAATTACTTATTTAAGGAACTTGCTAAACAAATAGAACAAGAGTGATAAAACAATACTGATTAGTATCGAAGTCGTAATGGGGAAATAAAAAGAAAAATTCTCTTTTTTATAAGAGATATCACCGGGTAGTTTTCCAAGATTAAAAGGAAGTTTATCGCTAAAGAGAAGTATCACACCTATAAGTACGATCATAATACCGATAAAAATAATACTTTTCCCTATCTCTGCCACGATGATTCACCTTTGTTTTATGTTATTATAGGATAAATCTTTTTGAAGGCAAAATGATGGATAACATACTTCTTAAAACAGGTGATATTACGAAAGAAAAAGTCTGTGCCATTGTCAATGCAGCAAACAGTTCACTCTTGGGTGGTGGCGGTGTAGATGGTGCTATTCATAGAGCAGGGGGACCTGAGATCCTTGAAGCGTGTAAAAAGATACGCAAAGAAGAATATCCTCATGGTCTGCCTACAGGAGAATGTGTTGTGACAAATGGTGGAAATTTAGAAGCTATGCATGTGATCCATACGGTGGGTCCTATCTATAATCAATGTAGAGAGAAATGTGCATTTCTATTGGCATCGTGTTACACGAATGCACTTAACATGGCTGTTGAATTGGGCTGCAAGAATATTGCATTTCCCGCGATATCTACGGGGATATATGGCTACCCCAAAGATGAGGCTGCGCAAATAGCTTATAATGTTGTTAAGAACTATTTAAAGGGAAAAGATGAGATGGAAGTACATTTGGTTTTTCATAATAATGAAGATAAAGAATTATTCATGAAGACAATACAAGAGAAATGATGAAGACATCTCTCTTGTAGAAAATTTATTTAACTTCTATTTTTTTAGTCTCTTTATCTTCTTTAGTAAGTTTTGGAATGACTACTTCTAATACCCCATCTTGTGAGTTTGCTTCAATATTTTCTACATCGACATTGTCTGGCAGGGTAAAGCTTCTTTGAAATTTACCATATGAACACTCTTGTTTGTAGTAATCTTTCTCTTTTATTTCTGATTTGGTTTTTCTCTCACCCCAGATAGTCAACACATCATCTTTTAGGTCAACATTCAGGTCCTCTTTTTTAACACCCGGGATATCGACTTCTACATGATAAGCATATTCACCTTCTCTGGTATTGACAGCCGGTGTGAAACCTGTTACATTGGTGACATCTGAATCAGATGAAACCTTTAAAGAATTCATCATTCTTTCTTCTAAATTTCTAAAATCTCTCATTGGATCAAATTTTGTTAATAGCATGATTAGCTCCTTTATTTATATAAAATGTAAAAAATTATAACAAGTTGAGTCTATGTTTGTCAAGTATCTTAATGAAATTTATTAAATGCTGAACTGAAGGATAGTTTTTGATAAGATAATAGATACTTAAAATCGAGGGAGCATATCATGTATCTTTTTACTTCAGAGGCTGTTTCAGCAGGACATCCTGATAAATGTGCAGATATTATAGCTGATACTATTGTTGATACACTGCTTCAAATTGATCCTGATTCTAAAGTGGCTACGGAAGTATTTATCAGTGGTAAGCATGTCATCATAGGTGGTGAAGTGAAAACGACAGTCACTCTTGATGATACTTTCTATGAAGCGATCGTTAAAAAGGCCTTTGATCAGATAGGATACCCTGAAGTAGGGTTTGATAGAGGTGAAACCTTTTTCCCTGATGAAGCTAAGATAGATGTCTATGTGAGTAAACAATCCCCAGATATCACTATGGGAGTGGTGAAGGAAGACAATGAGATAGGAGCAGGGGACCAGGGTATGATGTTTGGATATGCTAGCTCTGAAAGAGAAGATTATATGCCCAGTGCTTTTTCTTATGCAAGGGAGATCAGAGATGCACTCTATACCTATGCACTTGAACATCCGGAGACCTTTGGGGTAGATATGAAAACGCAAGTGGTAATGGATTA
>NZ_JBATIY010000139.1:0-16544 GCF_049668085.1 Sulfurovum sp.
GTAATTTCCCCATTGTTTTGATAGTCTCGTCCCCTGGACGGATATATAGATGATAGGTATTCCCCAAAATGATCTGGGGTTTAATGAATGTAGCAAGATCTGTCGCATCAAGTGCTTTGACCGCGCCTACAGTACCTACAGGCATAAATACTGGTGTTTTTATAGTAGAATGGGCAGTTTTTATCGTACAAGCTCTTGCTTTACCATCTGTTTTATCTATCTGAAATTCCATTGTGTTATAATATCCCTCAAAAATAATTACGAAAGTATATCTATATTTTAATAGAATAAGACAAAAACTGTTCATAATTAAAGAAGTTTTGTCTTGTAATTTTTAAAGCGACTCGTCGCGTAGTCATGGTGGGCTTTGCTCATTTGGCATTATGTAAAGGATTTCCATCAAAAACATACTTATATTAGCTAGCGGTAGTATTGCGAAGCATTTTATAGATTGGGTCAGTACAAACAGGGTTGCAGAGAACCAATACTATGTAACCTGTTACAAAGCACATACAACACCTGATAAAATGGGCAAGAACATAACAGTAATTGATGCCGATCCTACAAGTTTTTCAAAACTTAAGAATATCATGGATACTACTAAATTCTCAAATATTTTCATCGTTATGGAAGATATAGAAGATGCACGCTATACACTTAAGAACATTTCTCTTATTAATACAAAGATGCGTATCGTACTTGTGAATCAGTGGGATGACAATGAGCTAGGAAAAGACAATGATAACACCACAATTGTGCATAGTGACCAACTTATTGCTGCACATCTTTATGACCAATTGCCAAATGTACCTTTGGTAGCACAAAATGTAGGCCTTGGTCAAGGTGAGATCATGGAAGTCCATGTGCCTTTTGGCAGCTCCTATGCCTACAGACACATAGGTTCTATAGTTCAGAAAAATTGGACGATAGCTGCACTTTACAGGAATGAAAAACAGATACTTCCTACAAGTGCTACAATGATACGTCCAAATGATACTTTACTTATCCTGGGTATGCCTATCGTGCTTAATGGTGTCTACAATACTATTAACAAAAGAAGAGGTCTATTCCCTGAACCATTCGGTAGAAATGCCTATCTTGTTCTTGATTTTAGACATGACCAGAAAGATGCACTACTTTATCTTAAACAGAGTATTTATCTTCTAGAAAAACTAGAAGATAAAGAACTGTTTGTACGTATCTTGTATCCAAATAATTTTGTACTGCTAGATGAGCTAAAAACTTTAGAGTCAGAACATATCACAATTTCTATCTCTTATGAGAGTGAAAATATCAAATCGCTTATTGAAAATGATATACATGAATTTAATGTAGGGCTTGTGTTAAACAGTATCCCGACATTTGAAGCAGATAATCTTAAAGAGACTCTCTATGAATTAAAAAAATTGGTTTTTCTTTTTGGTGACAAGCTTCTCTACAATATCAAAAACTCTGTAGTACTTATGTGTGAAAAAGAAAAAATGGAATCTATTTCTTCTACGGCTTTTGATATATCTGAGGCACTTGGTGTAGGTCTTACACTTGGTGATTTCGATCCAGAAGGGGATTTTGAAAGTAGAAAAATGATCTTAGAACATTATGAGACTCTGACACATATTTTTAATATGGAGGTTAATATTCAACAAAAAGTGGCTAACCCTATACGAGAACTCTCAAATATGGAAGATATACTTCAAGTTGCACCTTTTGAAAAACGCCTCAATAGTGAGAGCCTTCGAAAGCTCATCTCCAACCAGATACAAGACTTTCTACTTACGACAAATAGACACCCAAAACTACTTGTTCCTTTCGCAATTACTGAGTCTTAAATAAAAGGCTCTATAAGGTCCAAAAGCCTTTAAAACGATACTTAATCACAAATAAGATAAAATAAAGCCAATAATAACGCGCAAGGTTTTACTAGATGATCGTACCTATCGAATTAGCACATACACAAAACATCACTTATGACATCACCATTGATACATTACCCCAACTTACTTTTGATACTAATGTTGTTGTGGTTACCAACCCAACAGTTTCCGGGTATCATTTAGACACACTTCTTTCTCATATAAAGGCTACCAAACTCAATATTGTGACTATCCCTGATGGTGAAGAGTACAAAACATTGGAGACAGTTGAAAGTATACTCAATGAATGTTTTGAACATAAACTTGATAGAAAATCTCTACTTATAGCTTTTGGGGGCGGTGTAATAGGTGATATGACAGGATTTACTGCCAGTCTCTACCAAAGAGGTATAGACTTCATACAGATACCTACAACACTCCTTAGTCAGGTTGATGCCAGTGTTGGTGGGAAAACTGGTGTAAATAATATATATGGTAAAAATCTCATAGGTGCTTTTTATCAGCCTAAAGCTGTATATATTGACCCTTCATTTTTAGAAACATTACCCTCAAGAGAGTTTGCAGCAGGCGTAGCAGAGATAGTAAAAATGGCTGTAATGTTTGATAAATCGTACTTTGAGTTTTTACAGAAAGCAGATCTTAAAGAGACTGAAACACTTAAAGAGGTGATCAGAAAAAGTGTAGAACTGAAAGCTTGGGTAGTCAATCAAGATGAAAAAGAGGCTGGTATTCGCGCTGTACTTAACTACGGACATACTTTTGGACACGTAGTTGAAAATGAAACCCACTATACTACTTACCTTCATGGTGAAGCTGTAGCCATTGGTATAGTAATGGCCAATGCTTTAGCCGTGGAACTTGGAATGTTCACCCAAAAAGAAGCAGATGATGTTAAAGCACTTTTAGAAAAAGCTTCCTTGCCTACCGAATACACCATTAAAAATGTAGATGAATTCTATGAACATTTCTTTCTGGATAAAAAAAGTGCAAAAGGGAGTATTAAATTTATCCTTCCTGATGGAATGGGTAACCACAAAATCGTCTCTGACATTGATGAGAGTGTAGTCAAAAACGTACTACGTAGCTTTGGAGAAGTAAAATGATGTTAAAAAGTATTCTCGTAACATCAATTCTGCTCATTAGTACTTTGGCTTTTGCAGAGCCAGAGCTAGAGATGGATCAAAATAGCAGTGCACAAGTTTTTACAACTGCTGAAGCACTCAAAGCACAAAGAATTGCTAACTATCTCATACAAAAAAAAGTGATAGAAAAAGAACTCACTGAAAACAACATATGGTCAAAAATATATAGTAATTATCATACTTATCAAGAGTTAAAAAAAGAACAAGTTGTTCTCTCTGAAAATATTGAAGCTTTAAAAAGTAAAAAAACTTTGACAAAAGATGAAAAAAAAGAGTTACAAAATAACAAAGAGATCATGGAAACCCTAGTGGGTAAACTACAATTACTCGAAGAATATGAAAAGGATCCCTTTAAAAAATTCCTAACACCACCTGCTATTGGTGATATACCCAGTGTAGAAAACCCTTTTTCTGTCATTGCTGCAATCTCATTTAGAGAAAAACTTCTATCAGACCAGGAAGAATACAGCAGTCGATATATTTCATTGCAAAATATAATGGATAAATTTAAAGAGAGACAAACGCTGATCAAAAAACTTTTGGAGTTGGATCCCTCGAACAAAGAATACTCAGATGCTCTTCTTGATACAGAAGATCAACTGAGAACCTTCGCACCCGTGATAGAGATATTTAAAACAACAGAAAATGTCTACAGTAAGAAAATAGATGAGATCGAATTAAATCTAAAAAGTGATGTTAAACGCGAAATAGAAAAGACCATTACGATTGGTGCTGTCATTGTTTTCTTTATCTTCATTCTATTTTTTATCAAATATTTTGTTAGAAAATATATGTCAGATAATGAGAATTTTTATGCTATTAACAAAGCGCTGAATATCTCTTTTGTAAGTATTTTAATATTAACTTTACTCCTTGGTTATATAGAAAATGTAAGTTACCTTGTCACGATACTAGGATTTGCCTCTGCGGGTATTGCCATTGCAATGAAAGATTGGTTCATGTCTCTTATGGGATGGGCTACAATAGTACTTGGAGGTTCTATCCATGTAGGTGACAGGGTTAGATTTGTACGTGAGGGTGTAGAGTATGTAGGTGATATCGTAGACATTTCAATACTTCGTATGACCATGCATGAAGATATCAATCTTACATCATTTATGACCAACCGAAGAGCAGGGCGTATGATCTTCATTCCAAACAACTATATCTTTACAGATATGATCGCTAACTACTCTCATTCTGGACTCAAAACGGTATGGGATGGTATAGACTTTGTCATTACCTTTGACTCTGATGCGCATAGAGCTACACAAATTGCTAAAGAGATCACAAAGAAATACTCAAAAGGGTATACAGAGATCACACGAAAACAGCTTAATAAACTTAGAAGTAAGTACGGTATGAGAAACACAAATGTTGAACCTCGTATCTTTACACATATTGAACCTTATGGTTTAAAAATATCTGCATGGTATCTTACTAACTCATTTGCAACTATGACACTTAGAAGTACTATTTCTATTGAAATAGTCTCACGTATTCAAGAAGAAAAAAATATTCAACTTGCATTTCCTACGCAATCTATATACATGGATAAAAATGTACCTAAACCTGAAATTGATTTGGACAGTATAGATCCAAAGTCATGGATTTAATATGCAAAAAGTTTACTTTAAAACTTTTGGATGTCGTACTAACCAGTTTGATACACAGGTTATGATGTCTAAACTTAAAGACTATGTGCTTACAGACAATGAACTGAACTCTGACTATATTGTAGTAAACTCCTGTACTGTTACTAACGGTGCAGACTCTTCAGTACGGAATTATATCTCTTCTATGAAACGTAAGAATCCAAACGCAAAAGTGATCTTAGCCGGTTGTGGTTCACACTCCAAAGGTGAGAGCCTTTTTGAAGATAAAAAAGTCTTTGGTGTGATGGGTCACTCCGAAAAAGAGAACATCAACGCAGTATTGAAAAATGAGAACCCTTTCTATCAAATAGGAGACCTTGAACATATAGACTCTACTATAGTGGAAGAATTTGTAGGCAAAAGCAGAGCCTTTATTAAAATTCAAGAGGGGTGTGACTTTGCATGTTCCTACTGCATCATCCCACAAGTGCGTGGTGCTGCACGTTCTCATAAAGAAGAGACCATCTTAGAACAGATCTCTAAACTTGCAAACAACGGTTTTGGAGAGTTCATACTGACTGGAACCAATGTAGGCTCTTACGGACGTGACCACAACACCTCCATGGCAAAACTTTTGAAGAAAATGAGCATGATACGAGGTGTAAGACGTATACGTATAGGAAGTCTGGAGCCTATACAGATAGACGATGAGTTTATGGAACTACTTACAGAACCATGGATGGCAAGACATTTACATATTGCACTGCAGCATACCAGTGACAAAATGCTTGATCTCATGAATAGACGGAATGAATTTAAAACTGATCTTGAACTTTTTAGAAAGATTGCTGATCGGGGATATGCTTTAGGAACTGACTACATTGTTGGACATCCGGGCGAAGATGAGAAAGAATGGGCCGAAGCGATATCTAGAGTCAAAGAGTTGCCGTTGACACATGTGCATGCTTTCTCATACTCCAAACGCGATAACACTCCTTCATCAACCATGAGACCAGAAGTGAAAGGAAACATAGCCAAAGTACGTCATAAAGAGCTTACCGCTATCATTAAAGCCAAGAACTATGCTTTCAGACGAGAACATACACAGGATCTTGAAGTTTTACTTGAAAATGGTAAAGATGGCATCTATCAGGGATTTGACCAATACTTCAACAGAATATCTGTCACGAGCAATGAAGATCTTAGTGCTAACTGGGTCTTTCCAAAGAATGTGGAGGTCGCCGATGAAATCAATAAAGCCGAACTTTAATACATCAAATATTAGAATTATTACGAGTCTACTTGTAGTCTTGGTCATATTACTTTCATTTGGTGTACTTAGAGATACAGACACACTTATTACCCATGATCAGGCAAACATACTCTATACTGAAAACAAAATACAAAAAATCATCATAGATGGTGATTTTATACGCCTGCAAACAGACACAGAGAATTTCAAGATCTATAAAGAGGCAATTAATAAAACAGCCTTTTTTACTAAATTTCCTGTAGAAGTACGTGAAGATAATAGTTATCTCTATGATATTTTTTCCTTACTTATCATCATAGCCGCATTTGGATTTTTATATAGACTGATGAAACAAAACAGACTTCAACAGCTCAAACATATACGATCCACTTCTAAAGCAGATAATGACCCTGTAAATGAACCTGTTCAGGCACTTACTTCAAATGTTACTTTTGAAGATGTAGCGGGTATTAAAGATGTGAAAGAAGAACTTGAAGAGATCATCGATTTTCTTAAGGAACCAAAAAAATATCGTGACTTAGATATCCGTTTGCCTAAAGGTGTACTCCTTGTTGGACCTCCAGGTGTAGGAAAGACACTCATTTCCAAAGCTGTTGCCGGTGAAGCAAATGTACCTTTCTTTTACCAGAGTGGTGCTTCTTTTGTACATATCTATGTAGGTATGGGTGCAAAAAGAGTCTCTGAACTATTTAGAAAGGCCAAACAGATGGCACCAAGTATCGTTTTCATAGACGAAATAGATGCGGTAGGTAAAAGTCGTGGAGAGTTTAGAAATGATGAGAGAGAAGCAACATTGAATCAACTTCTGACTGAAATGGATGGATTTGAAGACAGTTCAGGTGTCATAGTCATCGGTGCAACCAATAAAATAGAGATGCTTGATGAAGCACTTTTAAGAGCAGGGCGTTTTGATAGGCGTATACATATTTCACTTCCTGATCTTGAAGACAGGGTTAAAACACTTGAACTCTATCTTGCCCACAAACCAAATAAAGTGAATGTAGAACAAGTTGCACGTATGACAGTGGGATTTAACTCCGCTGCCCTGGATACATTGACAAATGAAGCAGCTATTTATGCTATGAGGGAAGGTCGTAGTATTGTTGAAACTTCTGATTTTGAAGCAGTCAAAGAGAAGGTACTTTTAGGAAAGCGAAAAATACTTTCATTCACAGAGGAAGAGAGAGAGATACAAGCCATTTATCAGGCCGCAAAAGCTGTCATAGCAACATGGCTGGATGTGGAATTTGATAAAATCGGTATCGTTAATACAAGACTTTTAAGTCAGGAACATGAGATAGTGTCCAAAAGCCAACTTCTCTCACGTATTAAAGTCTATCTAGCAGGAAGCATTGCTACAAAGATACACTATAATGAACAGTTCACTAATGCAAGTACAGACATCGCTCAAGCAAAAGAGATAGTCAGAAAAGTGGTTTATGAGTATGTTATGAGTGAAAACTTCATCGTAACGCCTCAACAGGAAGAAGAACTTCTACGTGAGTCAGTTTCAGAAGTTACAACCCTTTTAAAAACATTGGATAAAGCATTGACTGAGATCTCTAGTTTTCTCTTAGCACATGAAAATATTACAGCTGAAGAGTGTAGAGTGATCTTACGAAAAATCTTTTAACCATGAAATACTTTAATGGATTTTCACTTCAGAGAGAGGAAAAACTGTTTACTTCGTATCTGATAAACAGTGATTATTGTGTCACAGGTTTTTCTTATGGCGCACAGAAGGCATTGGAATATGTATATCATAGTAAAGAACGTATAGACAGACTCATCCTTCTTTCTCCTGCTTTTTTTCAAACACAAAAGCCAAGTTTTATACGTACACAACTACGTTACTTTGAAGCAGGGAAGACAGACTATGTGCAACAATTCTTATCCAATGTTACTTACCACTCAAGCTTAGATTTATCTGGCTATCTGGAAGTAGGGACAAGAGAAGAACTAGAATCTCTTTTGACCTACCACTGGGATACAAATAAGATGCAGGAAATTCTTGACAAAGGGACTACCATAGAAGTTTTTTTAGGAAGTGAAGATAAGATCATAGATGCTCAGGAAGCGTTTCACTTTTTCTCGCCATTATCAACAACTTATTTCATTAAAAATGTCGGGCACCTACTAAGTACTTAATTATATTAAGTTATACTACTGTATTAAAATTTTAGGAGTAGTAATGTTAAGTAAAAAAATGGGTGCTGAGTTTTTTGGTACATTTTGGTTGGTTTTAGGTGGTTGTGGGTCAGCAGTATTGGCTGCTGGCTTTCCGGAATTGGGAATCGGTTTTGTTGGTGTCTCATTGGCCTTTGGTTTAACTGTACTTACTATGGCTTATGCCGTAGGGCATATATCAGGTGGTCACTTTAACCCTGCAGTTTCTTTTGGCCTTTGGTCTGCAGGAAAGTTTGAAACCAAAGAGTTACTCCCCTATATTGCTGCACAAGTGATTGGTGGATCCTTAGGAGCCTTTGTACTCTATATGATAGCCTCTGGTCAGTTAGGATTTGAAGCTGCTGGATTTGCCTCAAATGGTTTTGGTGAACTGTCTCCGGGTAAATTCAATTTAACTGCTGTGATCATCGCTGAAGTAGTTATGACATTTATGTTCTTATTTATTATTTTAGGTGCAACTGATGAGAAAGCACCTGCTGGATTCGCTCCTATCGCCATCGGTTTAGGACTCACACTTATCCACTTGATCTCTATTCCTGTATCCAATACTTCTGTAAACCCTGCAAGAAGTACTGCAGCAGCTCTTTTCGCAGATACAGCAGCTATGGGTCAATTATGGGTATTTTGGGTAGCACCTATAGCAGGTGCCATTTTAGCCGGTGTTGTTTGGAAACTCTTTTTCGCTACCTCCAAATAACTTTTTCCCAAGTGTTTTACACACTTGGGCTTTATCCTTCTTACTTTCACAGCACTCACACATTATATTCTTATTATTTCTGATAAAATACCATCATAAAGCAATATGGAGTACTTCATGACAAATATCATCATTACAGGTTGTTCTACAGGAATAGGACTTGAGACAGCGAACTATCTCAAAGATAAATTTATAAAAGTCTATCCTACTGCAAGAGATCCAAAAGATGTTGAGATGCTTAAAGAACTAGGTTTTGAACATGCCATGCAGCTTGATGTGACCAAAACAGAAATGATCACTACCGTCATAGACAAAGTGTTAGAACTTGATGGACAAATAGATGTATGGTTTAACAATGCAGGTTTTGGCCAACCTGGAGCGATCGAAGATATTAAAACCGATATACTACGTGAACAGTTTGAGACCAATGTTTTTGGATTACATGAATGTACAAAACAGATCATACCTGTCATGAGAGAGCAGGGACACGGCAAGATCATACAGCATAGTTCAGTACTAGGACTTATCTCACTTTTTGGAAGAGGCTCCTATAATGCCAGTAAATATGCCATAGAGGGTCTCACAGACACACTGCGATTGGAACTTAAAGATACCGATATCTATCCTGTACTGCTTAATACAGGACCTATTACAAGCCATTTTCGACAAAATGCAGTTAAAAAACTTGAAGAGAATATTGATATAGAGCACTCAATATTTAATGCCAGGTATCTTAATAACCTAAAGGGAGCACATAAAAAAGTGCCATTTAACGAAGAAGCTACTTCTGTTGCTAGTGTTGTACATAAGATCATACTTTCAAAACGACCAAAACCACGTTACTATATTACCAAGGCAACGTACTTGTTAGGATATTTAAAAAGGGTATTAAGTACTTCGCTTCTTGATAAAATACTAGTAAAAATATCCTAAATAGTATCCTTATGATCATAATAGTTCTATTTGAACAGATATTATTATTTTATTTATAAAGTTTATATTACAATATAGTATTAAATATGAAAGTAACTTAATGAATAAGTACCTAAACTATATATTGCCTCTACTTAATATTGCAGATACTTCAAACAGTACTGATGCAGAAAAACGACAGCATGGTTTTCTTATTTATATGGGATTACTTATGAGTACCGGTGGTTTATTATGGGGAACACTTTGCCTGTACCATGATATTTATATCGCAGCGATAGTACCCTATACATACATCCTGATCACAATCCTAAACTTTACTTATTTATATTTTACAAAAAATTTTCAATCCTCACAGAATATACAGATCATTATTTCATTATTGCTCCCTTTTTTCTTTCAATTTTTTCTTGGAGGTTTTGTTGCCAGTGGTGGGAATGTCCTCTGGTCAGTGATAGCTGTTTTTGGTAGCTTTACAATAGGAGATAAAAGAAAATCATTGGTATGGCTTTTCCTATTTTTTTTATTAATGATTTTTAGTGTATTAGTCGATGCCTATGCAAAACCGTACGATATTGGTTTACCACAGGGATACATCATTGGCTTTTTTGTCATTAATTTTATTTTCGTTATTGGTATTATATTTAGCCTTTATTACTACTATGTGAGCAGTGAAGAGAAAGTCCGACTTGCGCTTCAAGAAAGTTTAGAAAAACTTGAAGAAACGCAAAAGGTACTTATAGAATCAGAAAAAATGGCGTCTTTGGGATCTTTAGTATCTGGTATTGCGCATGAGATCAATACACCTTTGGGGGTAGGACTTACCGGTATTTCACAAATTGACCATGAACTTAAAAAACTAGAATCGAATTATACAAAAGATATGCTCACAGAAGAAGCACTCAAAGCGTACATTAGTATTATGAATAAATTAGTTCAAACGATACGTGACAGATTAAATAATGCTGTGACGTTGGTCAAATCATTTAAAGATATCTCTGTTGATCAACACTCTGAAGATCAACGTGAATTTAATTTAAAACAATATGTTGATAGTATTATTTTTAGTTTTCAAGCCCAATTAAATGATAAACAAGTAAAAGTGAACAATACTATAGATGACAGTATTATTCTTGATAGTTACCCTGGAATTTTTTCACAAATCTTTTCAAATCTAATTTTGAACTCTATCAAGCATGCTTTTGATGAAGGTGAAGATAATATAATTAATATCTCTATGGAATTAACAGATCAATTCATTATTAGCTACAAAGATAATGGAAAAGGTATCAGCAGCGAACATGAGAAGAAGATCTTTGATCCTTTCTTTACCACTAAACGAGGGCAAGGGGGAAGTGGACTTGGCTTGCATATTATATACAACCTCATTACCCAACAGCTTGGTGGGACATTAAAACGTATGAAGGTATCACCTCATGGTTTAGGTTTCAAAATCACACTTGATAGATCAATTATAAAGGGATAACATCATATGGCTAATTTAACTTTTGCAAAAGAGCAAAAACCTCATACGCAGAGCATAAAAAATATACAAAAGATCTTGATTGTAGATGATGACCAAGCCGTTCATGACATAACAAACATTGCATTGGAATCAATGAATTTTTCTGATTTTGAACTTGAGGTTTTAACAGCGCACAGTTCTGCTGAAGCACAAACACTTCTCAATGAACACGATAATATAGCACTTGCTCTCATTGATGTCGTGATGGAAACTCCAGAAGCGGGGTTAGACCTTGTTGAGTATATTAGAAACGAACTAGAAAATGACTTTATTAGATTGATCATCCGTACAGGGCAAGCCAATGATTTCCCTCCAATGCATGTTATTCAGCACTATGACATTAATGATTTTAAGGAAAAAACAGAGCTTACACGTGAACGACTTTATACAACCATTAGAACCTCCATTAAACAGTATGGACAATTGGTAGAACTGCAGAACAAGTATGAAGAAACATACCGCCAAATGACTACGGATTCATTAACATTGTTACCAAATCGTATCAAATTGATTGAAGACTTTTCAAAACAATCGCATCAAACCCTTATCCTTATAGACATCATTGGTTTTAGCCATATTAATGAGACCAATGGATATGATGTAGGTGATTATGTTCTCAAAGAACTAGGTGCTTTTCTTTTTTCCAAGTATAGTGAAACCTATAGTGTTTACCATTTAAATAATGATGTATTTGCTCTTGTGACATGCAAAGATCATTTAGAGAGCCTTCAGTATAATGTTGAAAAGATCAAAGATGATATTTCTAAATTCTCTATAGAGACTGATAATTTTAATATACACATTGAAACAACCATAGGTGTGGCTTATCAAACTGAAGATGATGTGTTAAAAAAAGCTGAATTAGCATTAAAAGAAGCACGTAATTTAGGAAGAAATCAAATTAAATTCTATTCAAGTGATTTAAAGGTGATTCAGCAGATCAATGACACAAATCATTGGGCACCGATCATAAAATATGCACTTGAACATAGTGGTATACTGGCATATGCACAGCCTATTTTCAATTTAAATAATCAAAGCATTGATAAATATGAGCTCTTAGTTCGTATTAAATATAAAGATGAAATATTCACTCCAAGTAAGTTTATTAAGGCAGCCAGACATAGTGGTCAACTCTATAATATCTTTAAATTTATGTTTGATCAGGGTTGTAAATATGCTGCTAAAACCGGTAAAAACTTTAGTATCAATATCAGTGATTGTGAATTTCACCATGAAGGACTCATAGAATTTATTCAAGAGACCATTCATCACTATTCTGTAGACCCAAAATTACTTTCACTGGAGGTATTGGAGTCTCAGGCGATTACCCAGTCTGATGAGATGCAGGATCTGGTTTTAGCAATACATAATCTAGGTCTTGAATTTATTATTGATGACTTTGGTGTACAATGCTCTAACTTTGCTCAAGCAGAGTTTTTACCGATCACAACATTGAAGATCGACGGTTCTTTTATTGAAAATATTCATGAGTCTAAAAATAGTAAAATCATTGTTAAAACCATTCAAACTTTTGCCAGAGAAAAAGGCTTAAAACTGATTGCTGAGTTTGTCTGTAATCAAGAGAGTTATAATGAAATTAAAGAGCTTGGCATTGAATATGCACAAGGATTCTATCTTGCAGAACCTGTTCCTTTGGATGATCTTAACGTTTAAGACCCCCTAAAATTATTACGATATAATGCGTAAAAATTATTATGAGTCAACAAGGAAACGTTAGCAATGGATAAGAACAAAATAGGTGTCATCACCACAAGTGACAGAGCTTCACAAGGGATTTACGAAGATATCTCCGGTGTAGCCATTATGGATACTATGAAAGAGTATTTACTCAATGAATGTGAATATGAGTATAGATGTATCCCCGATGAACAGAGTCTTATAGAAACAACACTTATAAAACTTTCACGTGATGAAAAGTGTGATCTTATAGTCACCACTGGAGGAACCGGTCCTGCACCAAGAGATGTAACGACGGAAGCAACAGAAAATGTATGTCAAAAACTTCTCCCAGGTTTTGGAGAGCAAATGAGGGCTGTTAGTCTACAGTATGTGCCAACAGCGATACTGTCACGTCAGACAGCAGGTATCTGTAATGGTTCACTTATCATCAACCTTCCTGGAAAACCAAAATCTATTCGTGAATGTTTAGATGCTGTTTTCCCTGCTGTTCCGTACTGTATCGACCTTATAGGTGGAAATTTTATGGAAGCCAACGAAGACGTGATTAAAATCTTTAGACCTAAGTCTAAGTAAGTAAAATAGGGACATACTAATTAATATGAACATAGATTTTATAGAAGATAAAATGAATGAGATCATCAAAGAACTTGAAATGGAAGTCATGTCTGTACTTATGGATGAAAGTCTTGATAAAAAACAGACAAACCTTCATATGAAGCCTCTTACATCCACAAAGAAGATACTCAACAATGCTCTTGAGAGTATCAAAATGGTTGATAAACTAGGGAAAGAAGAGTTGGACAAGTAAGAATGTCAAACTCTGTGATATTAATACTCTTTCTTTTTGTTGTCATACTCTTTTTTTGGGGTATTTACAAAGCTATAAAGACACAAAAATCAATCTATACTTTGGCACTTTTACCCTTTATAGTACTTCTAGTTATCATGTTTTTTATTTGAATAATCAATTCTTTTATTCAATAATATTTATCTTAAATACCAATAAAAATCTAAATCAATTATATATTGTACATATTAGTGTATTTTCTACTAATAATGAAGATATCTAAGATATTAAATATTATAATTAAGATAATAATAACTTAAGGAATATTATGAAAAAACTTACATCTGTAATTTTAGCATCTACTATCATGGTATTGGCAAATGACACAGTGCCAATAACTGAAGACATACACTGGGGGTATACAGGTCACAATACACCTGATAAATGGGGAAGTCTCTCTGAAAAATATAGAGAGTGTGCTACAGGTCTTAATCAGTCACCAATCAATATTACACATTCAATCCATGGAAATCTTCCACCACTTTCTCCCTCTTATGGAAGTGATTCTAACTTTATTGCAGATAACGGCCATACAATTCAGGTCAATATGGCTCCTGGAAGTACAGTAGTAATTGATGACATTATATTTGAGCTCAAACAATTTCACTTTCATTCACCAAGCGAGAATCATATAGAAGGTAAAGCTTTTCCGCTTGAAGGACATTTCGTTAATTTAGACAAAGATGGAAATATTGCCGTACTTGCCGTCATGTTCGAAGAAGGTGAGGAAAATAAGGAATTAGCTAAGTTTTGGGATACAATGCCAACAGAAGCCGGAGAGATTCAAACATTGGAACTTTCTAAAATAGCAAATGCACTGTTACCAAAAGACAAACATTATTATCGTTTTAATGGTTCACTTACAACACCTCCATGTACAGAGGGAGTTAGATGGTTTGTATTTAAAGAGACGCTAACTATCTCTAAAGAACAAGTAGCCATATTCCAGAAAATTATGCATGGTGTCAATAATAGACCAATTCAGCCTCTAGATGCTAGAATTATTGTCGACTAAACTTATTTTTTCGGGTGGAGGTCATTCCTGCTGATAACCATGTCTGCATGCCTCCTCTATACCACTTTATCTTTTCAGGTGGGTAGCCTAAAGCGAGCAGGGCTTTGATCATTTTGGGAGATTGGCTACACCATGCACCGTTGCAAAAGACTAAAATAGTTTTAGCCTGGGAAAAGTCAAGTGCCTTCTCTTTGCCCAGAATGCCAAGCTTCACTAAAGAAGCTTTATATTCTTCTTCAAATACTTTTGGCATCATCATATAGACATAATGCATATTTATCGCACCGGGTATGGTACGATACTCATACCACTCTTCATCTCGTGTATCGATAAAAAGCATGTTGTTATCCTCTTGCATCTTTTTAATGAATGCCATTACTTCCATTTCTCCATATGTCTCTACATCTTTATGGATCTTCATAGGAAATATTATTTTACCCGCACTGGTAATAAAGGTTGATTTGCATGCATTTGAGACCTCATGACTGGCATACTTTCCCCTCCAAAGCATATCATTACTAATATGTATCTGCTTACATACAGGGTCAATTTCACGTTTAACGATGATACTTTCTTTCTCTCCAGTGTGGTTGATATGATTTATTTCAACACCCGTAGATAAGATAGACGTATCTTGCTCACTTGAAAAACTAACACTATTTAAGATGATAAGTAAAAATATGATTTTATACATTATGGACTCCTTTTTAACTAAAGTATTTAGAAGAGTGTAATGTGCAGCTTAATAACCTACGACGTCATTTCCTTGTAGTTGTCATACCTGCAGCCAACCATGTCTGCATGCCTCCACGGTACCAATTCATTTTTTCAGCCGGATATCCAATATCCAGTAGGGCTTTTATCATGGCTACAGATTGACTGCACCATGGTCCATTACAAAATATGGCAATGGTTTTTACCTTGCTAAAGTCCAGTGTATCATTTTCATTAATCTTAACACCAAGGATTCTCAATGCATGTTCAAACTCAAATTCAAAACTTTTTCTTTCTTTAAAATGATGAAAAGGTAGATTGATAGCACCAGGGATCGTACGATAATCATACCACTCCTGTTTACGTCCATCTATCAGTAGCATAGAATCATCTTTTTGCATATGTTTGATAAAAGCCAGTACTTCAAGTTCTCCATAAGTATGGATATCTTCATGTAAATGCATGGGTAGGAGACTCCCTGTAGTGTGTACATAGGTTGACTTGCATACCTCAGGTACTTTAGCATTGGCATAGTTACCAGTCCATACCATCGTATTGTTTATAGGTACTTTTTTACACTCATCAGGAATATCACGTTTCACAATAATATGTTTAATATGACCACCTGCATCCACCATCTGAACAGAGACTCCTTCATGTTGAAAACTTGTCTTTTCTGCAAAAAGTAAAGAGCTTAAAAGTGATAAAATAACTATGGTTCGATGAAACATGATACATCCTTTATCTCTTATGATAGCATTCGGTGTGTAGAATGTGTGTGTAATGGGAAACTTCAAGATCATTTTCTCGTTGAAGTCATACCTGTGGACAGCCATTCTTGTATACCCCCACGATACCAGTTTATATTTTCTGGAGGATACCCTATCTCAAGCAAAGCTTCTATCATCGCGACAGATAGACTGCACCAGGGTCCATTACAAAATATCGTTATCATTTTGGCTTTTGAAAAGTCAAAACTTTCATCTTGTTCGTTGATAAATACACTTAGTGTCTTCATATGCTGTTCAAATTCAAATTCAA
>NZ_JBATIY010000140.1:0-3717 GCF_049668085.1 Sulfurovum sp.
CATAGCCAGGTCAAAAGAGATATTGTGTGCGATGAGGTAGTTCTCTTTTTGATTTAATTCCAGTACTTTTAAAGCAAAATCAGTTTCATCATACAGCCCTTTGTCTTCTATGAGATCAGGTGTGATGTTGTGCACTTCCATTGCCTCTATACTGATAGGAACCGGAGCTAAGCATAGCTCATCAAGCACTTCGATCTCATCTTTACTGTGTACGATCATGGCCCCTATCTGTATAATGCGGTCCTGTTCTTGATTTCCTGTAGTTTCTGTATCGAAAAGTACGTATTTTGCCATGCTTTATCCTTGAGTGTATTGAGATAGATAGTATCGTATTTTATCTAACAATCCCAACCCTAAATGACAAATGGTATAATGCTACATATATTATGAACTGACTGTCTCTTATGAGTCAATTTGTTCAATTACAGGAAACACAATGGCTAAACACTTTACCTCTATCATCTCCAGCGGTTTTGGAAAATTCGCTTCTAAAGCATTTCCCTCCTCCGTTCAAAACTTTATTAATGCCGGTTATGTCAAACTCATGGGACTTGATATGAGTGAATTTAAGGATCCTAGTGCATATCCTACACTGAACAAACTCTTCACAAGAGCATTTGAAACACCTAGAGCCTTACCTGAAGATAAAGATGCATTGATATCCGGTGTAGATGCCCTCATCACAGATGCAGGAACGATCAAAGAGGGTAAAGCCTATCAGATCAAAGGGATGAGTTATAAGATAGAGGAACTTTTTGGTGAATATCATAAAGAAGCAGTTGCTAAAGTAGAAGGAGGGGAGTTTATCAATTTTTATCTCTCTCCTAAAGATTATCACCGTTACCACATGCCGATGCGTCTCAAAGTGAATTCTTTGACGCATATCCCCGGCAAGCATTACCCGGTGAACTTTCCATTACTCCGTAATAAAGTAGATCTATTTATTGAAAATGAGAGAGTCGTCATAGAGTGTGAAGATGAGAAGGGTAGAACACAGATACTTGTATTGGTTGCTGCTTTGAATGTAGGTCAAATGGTGGTTACTTTTGAGGAAAATGTAAGAACAAACTCAGAGATAAGAGAACCGGTGCATTACGAATATGAAGATTTCTGGGTAGACAGAGGAGAATTCTATGGTTGGTTTGAGATGGGTTCTACGATCTTGACTTTCTCGCAAAAGGGGAGTATCTTCCCTGAAGTAGCTATTAACCAAAAAGTAAAATTTACAGATATTTTAGGTAAAGTATTATAATTATTTATACATAAGGGACATGGTATGCAAATTAAAGAGATAGAAGAATATGCTCAGGTTCGTGCGAAAGCAAGAGCTTACCTTTGTTATATCATTGGAAGACATATTTCTCAAACTATTATAAATGGTGATGTTTCTACCGTACTTGGAAGGTTAGAACCTCTTAATGAGAGCATCACTACTGCAGAAGCGATCTATGCACTTGATGGTAAAGGCATACAGATAACTGAAAATATCTCGAAGGATAAAAAGCTTAAAGGTGTAGGTAAAGGTGAGGATAGAAGCGATAGGGCATACTATTATAAAACGCAAAGAGAGCATCGTTGTACCTTAACGGAACCATACCCATCCAATTTGACTAATAAGATGGTTGTCACTGCATCATTTCCTATCGTAGATGAAAAGGATAATTTGATCAGTATTATTTGTGTAGACATTACTTTAGAAAATATTTTACGTATGGTGCACCCAAGCTCTATTGACTCTTTTTCCGGAACATTAAGTAAAATCGCATATACTGCTTTTTCCATAGCCCTTGCGGGAGTCTCGCTTTTGCTGTTTGTCAAAGGTATTAGTGCATTTTTACATTTTGGTCTTGATTTTGCTGCCTTGGAGATCAATGAGATGTTTAAAGCAACGATCCTTCTAACCCTCTCTCTAGCTATTTTTGACCTGGTCAAAGCAATATTTGAGGAAGAGGTTTTGGGTAAAGAGAAAAAAGAGGGTGCAGGAGAGGGGCACCAGACTATGATACGATTTTTAGGCTCCATTATTATCGCACTATCGATTGAGGCCCTTATGCTGGTCTTTAAGTTTGCTCTTACAGACCCAGCCCAGCTTGAGTATGCCGTATATCTTATTTCTGCTGTTGCATTACTCTTAGTCAGTCTTTCTGTTTACGTTAAGTTTAACCAATCACCTACTAATAAGAATACGAAAAATGCTCAATAATGGATAAAAAACTGATCATTTTTGACATGGATGGCACATTGGTCAATAGTTCTATCACCATTGCAAATGCCATCAATTATGTGCGCTCTAATTTAGGTTTTGAACCTATGGAACAGTCACATATACTTAGGCTGGTGAATGATCATACGATCAACCCTGCACAAACTTTTTACCATGCAAAAGCATTTGATCGTGATCATGAAAGATGGTTTTCAGAATACTACACAAACAACCATGATAAAGAGTTGGTCCTCTATGATGGGATCATGGAACTGCTTGAAACACTTAAGGGTAAAGGACATGCTCTAGCTGTAGCTACCAATGCGTATAGAGGATCAACGATCGAATCCCTTACACACCTAGAAGTAAATGAACATTTTGATGCGATCGCATGTTATGATGATGTTCCACAGGGGAAACCCCATCCAGATATGCTTCACAAAATACTTGATGAGTTAGGACATAACAGCCATAACGCACTTTTTATAGGTGATGGTCCCCGTGATGAGTTGGCAAGTCAAAGAGCTGAAATAGACTACATTATGGTTGATTGGGGATTTACTGATCATGCAGATGCTGTACGAAGTGTAGATGACTTATATAAATTATTGGTAGGCTGAATCACCCACACTTTTGTTAAAAAATGCTTTTAGTGTTTGACCATTTTTCCTCTCAAAAATAGACTCAATGAAATCATCAACGCAATAGCTGAGACGATCAGAAAAAGTCCCTGGATCCCATATATTTTAACAATCGGTTCAAAAATAAGTGGAGAGGAAAACTGCCCTAGAAAGAAGCTTGATGCGAGCATTCCTGAAGCTTTTCCTCTTTTGTGTGCTGGTACTTTTGAGAGGAACCATGCATTGGTATTGACAAGAATAAGCCCAAATCCTATACCTATAAATGCAGTACTGTAAAAGAGTTGTGCAATAGAACTGGCTTGTGAAATGATGAAAAGCCCTATGCCAAAAAAGATAAAAGTAATGATATAGATCTGTATATAGGTAAACCTTCCTTTGAGTTTAGCATACTGTCTGGATGTCATTGCATTAAACATCATTGCTACAGCAATGACAAATCCTATGGTACTAGGCTCTCCATGGAGTGTGTCGATGATAAGATAGGGTAACTGTGTAGGCAGCATATAAAAAAGTACCATAGCAAAATAGGCAGTTAGATACACTGGCCAGAGTTTAGCTTCTATCTCTATCTCATTTTCAATATGTATATGTTTTTTAGGTTCATACAGTGATGATAATAATAAGGGAAGAAAGAGTAAGGGTAAAAAGTAGATGGCAAAAGGATAGGACCAGTGTAGTTGCGCAAGGAAACCGCCCGCAGTGATGAAGACAATACCACCAAGAGCTACAGCCATCCCCTGTGTAGACATAAATTTATGCCGTCCTTTTTCATTAAGATAATCACCTATGAGTGCAGTGGAACTTGTCATCAGTAGAGCAACAGCTATACCCAGAACAGCACGTCCAGCCAGAATAGCATAGAAGTCATGTAGA
>NZ_JBATIY010000141.1:0-2245 GCF_049668085.1 Sulfurovum sp.
CTATGATGTTGATGAAAGCTTACGTATTGCAGGCGGGGGAAACTTGCTTTTACCGACAAATAATGACTATATGGGGGAATACAGCATCAAAGATATTATCCTTTCTTTGCAATATACATTTGGTGAAAAAACATTCGATGATTTGGTCTATATTGAAGTTTCTCTGCCTAACGGAAAACTGGCAAACGGCAATAGTAGAGATGCCAATATAGCTATTGTACTTCGTTACCTTCTTGATAATTAAAGATAATACATAAAATTTATTATTAATATAGTGAAATGATAATTTTTTATTCTTCTAAATTGTTAAAAATAGGAGTTTTGGTCTAATAAAAGTCGTAAAAGTTTCGTTATACTATAGATGTAAATAATTAAGATGAAAAGGATTTATTATGAACAAAGAAAGTGAAGATTTACTACAGGGTATTATCAAGGGTGATGCAGCATTATCTGCTGCCGGTGCTACAGCTGGTGCGGACGCATTATCTTCCGCTGCCTCAGCTAAAGAAGCAACACTTCCTGAAGAAAAAATGAGTATTGCTCCAGGTACGGAAGATGTTAAAGCAACAACATTCGAAAACACAAAATTCAATACAGTGAAATTAAATTGGAAAGAAGTGTACTACACCAACTGTCCACTTATCTCTGCAAGTAATGTTGACCAGGAACTTGGTTGGACAAGAGAAGAGTTTAAAAAGATCGGTGTAAAGTATGCTTTTCTGCGCGCTACAGAGAAGAATGACTGGTACCCACATTACATTCACAACCTAGACAACTTGATTCGTTTTGGTGGCTTATTCCCACCTATTGCCATTCAGGCGGATATTCGCAAGACAAAGCTTTTGGGTGTAACCCAGGTATATGAAGGCGGTTGTATGATGGTGCGTGCAGAGGAAGACATCTACAAGATGAGTCATCTTAAAGGTAAAAAGATCGGTCTTTCTAAAAGTATGAACCAGGTCAAGAATGACTGGTGGCGTATACAGGAAGAGCAGGGTATCGAATTGATGCTTAAGATGAACGATATGACCCGTGCAGACGTCGAGATCGTAGAGTTCCCATACGCGGATGACTGGTATAACGATCCTAGTATGCTCGCGCCACCAATGGACAACGCATCTGAATTGTGGCTCAAGCGTGACCATAAACATGACCTTGCTTTCCGCCCGCTTGAAACTGCACTGTTAGAAGGTGTTGTTGATGCGATCTATACACAAAGTAAACCATTCCAGCATATTCAGGAGGCAACAGGAAAAATGAAGGCGATAGAAGATCTCTCCAGATATCCTGACTGGACACTTCAGGTAGCCAATGTACCTGCTGCTATTACCTGTACTGCAAAAATGGCAGAAAAACATCCAGAACTTGTTATTGCTTACCTAAAAGGGATGATAAAAGTAGGACGCTGGTCCAATAGAAATAAACGTGCTGCGGCAGAGATTCTTGACAAGCAGACTTTCTATTTGGATGCTGAGGATACCTACCAAGGTATTAAACATTTAGATATGGTACCTAACCTGTCAGCTCAAAACCTGGCTTCAGTCAAGATAGGAAAAGATTTCATGTTTAGTCACGGTTACATCAAAAATGACTTTGATGTCAATGAATGGGCTGCCCCTGAATTCCTTGAACAGGCAGCTAAAGAATTGCTTGAAGATGAATGGGAAAAGCAAGTAGGGGATAAAGACCCTTTGGCCAAGGGTGGACGAGTCGGTTAATTGCGCCTAAAGTCAGATGAAAAATTTATCCTGATCTTTTTGATCAGGATTGAGTGTAAAGGAAATAAATGAATAAAGTGTTAAGTACAGTCGCATTGTTGGCAATTACAGGTAATATGTTGATAGCAGGTGGTGATATTGCACCTGTTGAACCAGTTGTACCTGAAGTAGAAGTAGTGGTGAGTGACAGTTGGGAATATTCTGCCTCTCTTTATCTCTTTATGGCGGATATAGGAGGAGAGACTGCTTTTGGAAATAACTTTACAATGGATTTCAATGATATCATTGATAGTTTGAATTTTGCCTTTATGGGTACACTGGGTGCACAGAAAGGTAAGTGGGGTATTATGGCTGATGTCATGTATCTGGATGTAGAGGATGATGTCAATATTCCCCTGGGTCCATTAGGACTACTGAATATCACGAATGTGGAACTGAAGAACTGGGTTTTCTCACCTATAGTTACCTACCGTGTTATAGAGTCAGACCAGATGAACCTTGATCTTTTAGCTGGTACGCGTTACCTC
>NZ_JBATIY010000142.1:0-2540 GCF_049668085.1 Sulfurovum sp.
TCCTTCAGTTGAAGTTCACTCATGCTTCGCCTCTGTTGACGCAATTGTCATCGGTCTCTATGACTTTCCGTCTCTCTTCCTCTTCCATTGCTTCAAGCATTTCTCTATAGACTTCCAGACTTTGCAATGCTTCTTCTTCATCGATTTTGTTCATGGCAAAACCAACATGAATAAGTATATAGTCACCAATATTTATTTCATCAGCCATTAGATCGAGACTTACATGACGTTTAATTCCCATAGTGTCGACGGTAGCCATATTGTTTTCATCAACTTCAACGACCTTTGATGGTATAGATAAGCACATGTTTAACCTCTCATCTTTCGTTTAAAATTGATCCAATCAACTACCGATTGCACTGAGTTAATATCATTGATATTAACTTCCAATATATCTACATTGGGTTTAATGCGTCTCGCTTCAGATTTTTCATTTTCAATGTCATACTTGAAGTACGGCAAGAGATCTGTTTTGGTAATTAGTATAAGATCAGCTTGACGGAACATAACAGGGTATTTCGCTATTTTATCTTCGCCTTCTGGTACAGAAACAAGAACGATATTCAAATGTGTGCCCACATCATATGAAGCTGGACAGACAAGATTACCAACATTTTCAACAAAACAAACGTCTAGATCATCTAGTGGCATCTCATGTAAACCTTTATGCACCATGAAGGCATCCAAGTGACAGGCTGAACCTGTTTGTATCTGCATAGCAGGAATGCCTTTAGCCTTTAGTCTATCAGCATCTTTACTTGTTTCCAGATCACCCTCAACGACACCAAATTTGAAATCAGCCACATCTGCCATATGTTCTAGCAGGGTCGTTTTTCCACTACCGGGACTGCTCATAAGATTGATGCCCAAAATCCCCTTACTGTCAAAATGCTTTCTATTATGCTCGGCTTCATGATCATTTTTATCTAAGATCTTTTGAATGACAGAGATGGTTTTTGCATCATTGAGTTGTGGATTGTGATGTAAATGTTCATGTGCTTTTTGATGATCATGTGAATGACTGTGTTCTTCACCTTCGTGACTATGCTCAATGTCACTCCCTGTTATACTACACCCGCAATCTGTACACATCTCTTTCTCCTATCCGACTAATATATTGGTTCCCACTGCCAGTGAAATCACACCCGCAGCGGTAAACGCTCTTCTTACATTTGTAAGGTTCCCTAAAAAGTTCTGGTTGATATAAAGCATCACCATACCAAATAGACCAAAGATCAACATCACACCAAGGGTAAAGGCACCTACCATCATAAAATCCACTTGTGCACCTTGTACAACACCAAGGGTAATGAGCATACCTCTCACACCTCCAGCACCCATTAAGAGACCCAATGTCAGGGACGAACTCTTTGCCACCACATCTCCCTCATGTGCATGTGATTTTCCAAACCAAATGTGTATGTGTTCTTTACCTTCGTGCATATGTTTACGCAACTGTATTCGCTGTGAAAATACCATAAACAAGAGGTATACACCCATAGCGATAATGACCGTTGCAGAGATAACATCTCCATAGGCCAAAAACTCCTCAGAGAGCGAGACTGACTCAAGCACTTTTGCAAATATGAAAAGACTCACACCATGCCCCACAGCAAACAGTGAAGTAATGGCAAATGTTTTCTTTTTATCCTTACCAATGGAAAAGTCTGCAATCGCCGTAAGGTGGTCAGGCCCAAAGGCGTGAAGTACGCCATACCAAAATACAAGCAGTAGTGATAACTCCATCTTCTCTCCTAAATTAAATAACTATCACTATGATAGTCTTTAAAAATTATGTACATATTAAAAAAATCATTTCTACTCTATTTTAAGGACTAAAAAGTATACTATTTTTATGAAATGTATCTATTGTGATCATCCTTATACCTATCTATTGGCAAATCAGCAACGCAAGTGTGGAAAATGCAAGCGTAAGTTCAGCCTTAGAAAGCTAGAACGTGAAGTAAAACTCTTTGAACATTTCAAAAATGGCGACAATGCTAGAGAGACTGCCCTAAATACTAAAATGCACTTTGCCACAGTGCAAAAGTACTTTGAAAAGTTTAGAAGAAACCTTGCACTAGACGCAGATACGCACTACAGACACAATGCGCACAGGGTAACCGGTTACGATGAATATCTCTACCTCCCTAAAAGTCTCAAAATAGAAGAGACCATTGACAAACTACAACACTTCCTTACCCTGTCCTATGATGGCAAAGTCTATAACCTCATGATGCCACGTGCTAGACAAATGCCCTTAGAAGATGACGAAGAAAAAGAAAATAAACTCAGACTCAAGTATCTCACATTTAACAAAATTTCAAAGCTCTCCAAAGCCCAAACTACCATCACAAAGTTTTGGGACTATTTTGAAATTTTCATCTGCCGTTTTAAAGGTGTGAGTGACGAACAGTTCATCTTCTACCTCAAAGAAGCAGAGTGGCGGTTTAACACCATGAACAGTATACAGTCTTAGGTAACATATAAGAAGAGAAAAATTATTTTACATTTTCTTTGGTAGTTTCATTATAAAACCT
>NZ_JBATIY010000143.1:0-19383 GCF_049668085.1 Sulfurovum sp.
GTAGGGTACTTTATTTCTTATGACTACTTTTTCTTCTTAGTCATATTTTCCATCACGAACCATACAGTACCAATGATCGAAAATAAGATCACCGGTGCAATCCATGGGTTTATTTTAATATACTCAAAGACTGAAATGATCGCTTCACTTGAATAGTAGGCACTCAAACCTATGGTCAATACAAACACGATAGATGCAAACACATTATAAAATGCAAACTTTTTAAAATCATATTTAGCTAATGCCATAGAAAGAGGTACCAATGTCTTAATACCATAGAGAAACTTCTGTATAAAGATCGCCCAAATCCCATATTTACGCATGATAAGTGTGGCAAGGGCTATTTTACGTTTGTGTTTGGCAAAGTAAGGCTGTATCTGCTTTTTCTGGTATTTTCCAAGATAAAAAAGAAAGAGATCTCCTAAAAAGTTTGATACGGTTGCTACCGCTAAAGCTGTGGTCAGGTCCATTTTTCCCATAAATGAAAATACACCAGCTGCAGCAACGATGAAAAGGGAACCGCCAAATGCAATAAATGCAATGGCCAAATAACCCCATGTCTCTAAAGACGAAAAATCCATAAAATATCCTAAAATTCTAATTAATGAATCATATCTAAAATAAATAAATGATTCGAATATTCTCTCTCTTGATATGAATCATTGCTAAACTCTATAATCTTCTGTATGATTACAGATATAAATTCAAAGGAACCCATAATGGCATTAGTATATGTAGAACAAGTTGAACACTTAGATGTTGAAGAGATGCAAGAGACACATGAGGAAGAAATAAAGATCTTAAATGAGATAGAGAAACTTGTCACACAATATAATATGAAGAAATCAAATCTAAATGAACTAGAAGCAAAGTTAGATGAATATATTGACCATGTAAAACAACACTTTGCTAATGAAGAACGCCTTATGAAAAAATATGATTTCCCTTCTTATGAAATGCATAAAACGGCCCACGATATGTTTTTAGCTGACATCGGTTATGCCATCAGGCAATGGAAAAATTTTGGTGATATCAAAAAAATTATCAATTTTATATTTAAGTCACCAGAGTGGATAGTTTTGCATATTAACACTGTGGATGCCCCGACATCCATCTACTTAGCGAAAAAAATGGCACTTGAAACACAGAAGAATGAAGAGACGCCAAAATAAGAACTAGTGAGTGAATAAGTGCACTTTAAAATTGCAGAATTGCACTCACGATATCAATATACAGAGTGAATAGGCTATAATCATATCCATGATAAGTACACTCCTTTCCATCATCTTTGTCTATGTCTTCATACTGTTAGGCTATATGGCTAAACGTATATTCAAAGAAGAGATAAATACAAAAACACTCACTCTCATGTCTGTATACTTTTTACAGCCCTTTGTCACTATCTGGGGTTTTAGTACTGCTAAATTACACACTGAGCATCTTTACGTTCCACTTTTGTATCTTGCTATCATTTTAGCCCTGCTCATTCCCACCATACTTATAGGTAAAATATTGTTTGACGATCCTAAAGAAAGAGCTATCTTCTCTATCGCCGGTTTTGTAGGGAATACAGGAAACATTGGTATTCCATTGGGTATCGCACTCTTTGGAGAAGCTTCTGTCATCTATACGACCCTTATTAACATCGCAAACGTTTTTGTCGTTTATATCATCGGTGTCTACATCTATTCAAGAGGTTCATTCAGCATCAAAGATTCTCTCTTTAACATTGTGAAGATCCCTATTATCCCAGCTTCTGTAATTGCCATATTAATTAATATATATGACATACCTTTAAGTGCCGAGATACAGGAGTTTTTCAAAATGGGCGCTTATGCAGGTATCGTCTTACAGCTCTTTTTACTGGGTACTTTCCTTCAAGGTATACGTATCAAAGAGCTACATCCAAAACTCTTCATAGGGACCATAAGCCAAAAGTTCATCATTGTTCCCTTAGCTACAGCTGTCATACTCAGCTTTACGAATCTACCGCTCTTTGTTCAAGGTGTTATCTTTATGGAGATGATGGTACCTTTGGCTGTTGCCAACATCAACCTGGCTTCTTTGTATAACTGCAGGCCTAAAGATGTGACTTCCCTTATATTACTGAGTACACTTTTGTTTATGCCTCTGCTATTTGGCCTAAGTTATGTCATAAATCACTACTATTTGTGATAAAATAACCCTATAATTAACCTATAACTTTTATTGGAGTCCCCATGTTAAGAATTAAAATTCAATGCAAGCGAGGCACTAAATGCTGAGTCGTACTAAAAAAACCCTTATCATCGGTGCCGGCGGCGTAGGAAATGTTGTTGCTTTTAAGTGTGCTATGAATGCTGATACGTTTGGAGAGATCACCTTAGCAAGCCGTACAGTAAGTAAATGTGATGCTATCGCTGCAAATGTAAAAGAAAAAACAGGCGTGCAGATACAGACACGAACAGTGGATGCAGATTCTATACCTGAACTTAAAGAACTCATCGCTGCTACCGGTGCGAGTATTGTCATCAATGTGGCATTGCCTTACCAGGATCTAACCATTATGGATGCCTGTGAGGAGATGCAGGTAGATTACCTCGATACGGCAAATTACGAACATCCTGATACGGCTAAATTTGAGTACAAGGAGCAGTGGGCCAGAGATGAAGAGTTTAGAAAAGCGAACATCATGGGCTTACTGGGTAGCGGATTTGACCCTGGTGCAACCAATGTCTTCTGTGCCTATGCACAAAAGCACTATTTTGATGAGATACACACGATAGACATTCTTGACTGTAATGCCGGAGATCATGGGTATCCTTTTGCAACCAATTTCAACCCGGAGATCAACCTTCGTGAAGTTTCGGCAAAGGGACGTTATTGGCAAAAAAATGATGATGGACAAGGTGAATGGATAGAGACTGAACCTATGGAGATCATGCAAGTGTGGGACTACCCGGAAATTGGACCAAAAGACAGTTACCTTCTTTACCATGAAGAGATGGAATCTTTAGTAAAACATATCAAAGGTCTCAAACGTATCAGATTTTTTATGACATTTGGACAAAGTTATCTTACACATATGAAATGTCTAGAAAATGTAGGCATGTTAGGGATCAAAGAAGTTGAACATAAAGGACAGAAGATCGTACCTATGGAGTTCCTCGCTACCCTTCTTCCAGATCCGGCAAGTCTTGGACCACGAACCAAAGGTAAAACCAATATCGGTATCTTCGCCAAAGGTATCAAAGATGGTAAAGAAAGAACGATCTATATTTACCAGATCAGTGACCATGAAAAATGTTATGCTGAAGTGATGAGCCAAGGTGTCAGCTATACAACAGGAGTACCTGCCATGATAGGAGCGAAACTCATGCTAGAAGGCAAGTGGCAAGGAAAAGGTGTCTTCAATATGGAAGAACTTGACCCTGACCCTTTTATGGAAGAGATGAACAAACAGGGGCTTCCTTGGAAGGTAATGGAACTTGAAGCTGATGAAACACGTGTTGTATCATAAGATATGGATTTCATACTTAAAAAAGCTGTTTCTATATTCTTAATGCCCCTCTCTATCGGGGTGATGTTCATCGTTTTTGCATTTATACTAATTAATATTAATAAGATCAAGAAAGCAAAAATGATGCTTATACTAAGTGTTTTATGGCTCTTTTTATTTTCTTATGCACCCCTTGCCAATATACTCTTACATAAGATGGAGTCCAACTATCTAACACTTTACACAGCGCCAAAAGATATCAAATATATCTATGTTCTGGGTGGAGGACATGACACAGATGAAAGTTTACCTATTACCTCGCAGGTAGTTGAATCTTCTGTTGTGAGACTTAATGAAGGTATACGCCTTTATCAGCAGCTACATCAAAAAGCAAAGATCATTGTTTCTGGGTACCATGGTCTATATGATACTACAGAACATGCTGTAATGCAAAAAAGATTGGCTGTATCCCTAGGTGTCAATGAAAAAGATATTATTTTACATCTTGGCACTCGAGATACCCAGGAAGAAGCCCAAGCAGGCAAAAAGTTATTAGCTGATGAACCATTCATATTGGTCACTTCTGCATCACATATGACACGTGCACTAAAGTTCTTTACCCATGAAGGACTTAACCCTATACCAGCACCGACCAACCATTTGGCAAGTACACAACACCCAAACTATACGGATTTTTTCTCCTCTGACGCACTTGAAAAGTCCCATATTGTATTTCATGAAATACTCGGTCTGATCTGGCAAAAGATAAAAGGGATATGATGCAGTTTACAGGTTTTCCCAAAGAGGGATTAAACTTCCTTAGTGATATCATCATCAATAACTCCAAAGAGTGGCTTGATGACCATAAAGATGCGTATGAAAAGTATATCCTCATACCCAACAAAGCCTATGTCGAAGAGATGGGTGAGCACCTGCAGATACTGGTACCGACCATTCATGCGATACCCAAAATCAATAAATCACTCTTCCGCATCTATCGAGATGCAAGATTTCACAGGCTCGATCCCATCAAAGAACGAATAGGTATCATCTTTTGGCAGGGAGCTACACACCGTATGCAGAGCAGCTATTTTTATATGCATTATGACCCGTTTGAGATATTTGTCGCTACGGGTATACGTAACTTTAAAGCTCCCCTACTCTCTACCTACAGAGAGTACATCAAAAATGATGCAAAAAGAGAAACCCTGCATCATATCCTGGAAGAACTCAAGAGTAAAGGTTATAGTATCCCTGAAGCCCAATATAAACGTTATCCTCTGGGATTAGATAAAGACGATACATATGCCTACCTTTATCTCTATGGTTCCATGTATGCCTATACTACATTCCCTCCCGATGAAACCTTTCACTCTGAAGCTATTATTGATAAGAACTTCAAGATCTATGAAGATATGCTTGACTTGCATCAATGGGTCTATGAACTTACATGTGTTGAAAACACGCAAGAAGAATTCTGCTAAACTATAGCTATCCAAGTCTAGTAAAAAAATAGGACGAGAGAAGCACATGGTATCACTTTTTAAGATCGCTGGGTTCACACCTTATATACTCATTATCATACTCAATGCCATGACTGACCTTGGACACAAGATCATCTTGCAAAACACCATTTTTAAATCCTATGAGGGTCCGGAACTTATTATACTCACGGCTATAGTCAACGCTTTGATACTTCTACCATTTATTTTTCTCTTTTCTCCAGCGGGTTTCATCTCTGATAAATACCCTAAGACCAAAGTGATAGAGTACGCATCTATGGCTGCAATTGGTATCACGACATTGATACTCATCTGTTACCATATGGGCTGGTTTTGGTCAGCATTCGGTTTGACCTTTATTTTGGCAGCACAGAGTGCCATCTATTCACCTGCTAAATATGGACTTATCAAAGAGATGACCGGAAATGAGAAACTGGCAGAGGCTAATGCCCTCGTACAATCTGTGACTATTGCTTCTATCCTTGCAGGTGCCGTGGTCTACTCTATCTTCTTTGAACATCTCCTACAAGATGCAAGCACACTACCGTCAGAGATACTCACTTACATTGCACCTGTAGGTTATATGCTTATAGGTGCAAGTACGGTAGAGTATCTTTTGGCAAGACGACTTGCAAAAAAGTTCAAAGCTGTACAATTTGATGAAAGTATGCCCTTTGAGGCTAAAGAGCATAAAAGTCTCTCATATTTGAAACAGAACCTCTCTGTTATCAAATACAATGAAACGATCTGGTTAAGTATCATCGGTCTTTCCATACTTTGGGGTGTTTCACAAGTGGTTTTAGCCATATTTGGAGAGCATCTCAAAAGCACACTGGACATTACCAATACGATCATTGCGCAAGGCTTATTGTCACTCGCTGGCATAGGAATGATACTGGGTTCAATGTTTGCAGGACGCGTAAGTAGAAACTACATTGAAACGGGCATTATACCTCTAGGTAGTTTGGGTGTAGCCCTTTCACTCTACATGATCCCCTCTCTTCACTCTTTATGGTCATTGGGTACAGCCATTTTATCTTTTGGATTCTTTGCTGGGCTAATTATTGTCCCACTCAATGCATTGATCCAGTTCTCTTCACCGCATAACATACTGGGTAAAGTCCTTGCAGGTAACAACTTCATGCAAAATGTAAGTATGTTTCTCTTTTTGATACTCACTGCTGTTTTTGGATACTTTCAATTCTCTGCTATAGGACTGTTTTATATCATATCTACCATTGCTTTTATAGGAATGGTCTATACTTTTATCAAGTTGCCACAGTCTCTTGTCCGTTATATGCTTCGTATGATCATAGGCATAAAATACAGCTTACATGTCGAGGGCCTTAAACATATTCCTGCAGATAAAGGCATACTTCTCTTAGGAAACCATGTATCATTTTTAGACTGGGCGATCTTACAGATGGCATATCCAAAACAGATACGTTTTGTAATGGAAAGAGTCTACTATGAGAAATGGTATGTCAAACCATTTATGGACTTTTGGGAAGTTATCCCCATCTCTAGCAGAGGGAGTAAAAGTGCATTGTCAAAAGTAACTGAAGCACTGAATAACGGTGAAACGGTTGTACTTTTCCCCGAAGGCCATCTTTCACGTAACGGACATTTAGGTACATTTCAAAGAGGTTTTGAAGTGGCAACCAAAGAGGTAGAAAATGCTGTGATCATACCTTTTTATCTTAGAGGACTCTGGGAAAATAACTTCTCTTATGCCTCCCAAAAGATGAAACGCAAAAAAAGCAAAGATATTACTGTGAATTTCTCAAAAACTATCGATATTCATTCCACTGCTTCAGAAGTAAAAAAATCTGTATTTGATCTCTCTGTAGAAAGCTGGAGACATTATGCAGAGTCTCTGCCTTCTATTCAAAAAGCATGGATCCGTTCGGCTAAAAATGTAGGTAAGAGACTTTGTATAGCAGATACTACCGGTGTTGAGCTGAGTGGAAATAGATTTATAACCGCAACACTTATGATGGCAGCATCACTCAGACCCAACGTAAAAGAGAGTCAAAACATAGGTCTGCTATTGCCTACTTCCATAGAGGGTTCGATGGCTAATATGGCTCTGCTTACGCTGGGAAAGACCATTGTAAACCTGAACTATTCCAGCGAGGAGAAGAATCTACTTCATGCGATAAATAAAGCCAATATCACTAAGGTCATTACTTCAACACAATTCATCACCAAACTCAAAGCTAAAGGCTTTGACATGACCAATATACTGAAAAACGTTGAAGTCATCTGCCTTGAAGACATTCAAGAGAATATGAGTCAAATGAAAAGAGTATTAACACTTATGATGGTGAAAGTATTACCAGTATGGTTATTAGGTATATTATGGATTAACGACAGTAAAGCAGGTGAGTCTGCAGCGATACTCTTCTCTAGTGGAAGTGAAGGTACGCCAAAAGGGATCGAGCTAAGCCATACAAATATCATGGGGAACATCAAGCAAACCACTACCCTGCTCAATCCAACAGACAATGATGTGATATTGGGAACCTTGCCTATTTCTCATTCATTTGGATTAACTGTGACAACGCTGTTGCCATTGATAGAAGGTATCCCTGTTGTTTGTCATTCTGATCCTGCAAATGGTTTGGGTATAGGGAAAATAGCTGCAAAATACCAGGCGACCATTCTCTTTACTACCGCTACTTACCTTAAACTCTACACTCAAAACCATAAACTCATTCCACTGATGTTCAAACATTTAAGACTGGTAGTAACGGGGGCAGAAAAATTGCCTATGGAAATACGCAATGAATTTAAAAAGAAGTTTGGACATGATATCTATGAAGGATATGGAGCAACTGAAACCACTCCTGTTACTTCATGTAATATACCTGATGTCCTCATGCTGGATTCATGGAAACCACAAATAGGTCAAAAGATAGGTACGGTGGGGCTACCTTTACCAGGATCAGCTTTCCGCATCGTTGATCCCGAAAGTTTTGAGACACTTGCGACAGGAGAAGACGGTATGATACTCATAGGTGGCACCCAGATCATGAAAGGCTATATAGGAGATCCAGAAAAAACAGCTTCTGTGATCAAAGAAATCGACGGTATAAAATGGTATATCTCAGGAGATAGAGGTCATCTGGATGAAGACGGTTTCCTCACGATCATAGACCGTTACAGCCGGATGGCCAAAATAGCAGGTGAATAGGTCTGGTAGAGAGTCATATAAGAAAAATACTCACGGAAGAAATGTGATACCTAAAGATCTATTATGAACTACACATTCATTGCACACTAATGCGTTAATATCGATCAGTGACAGTACATATGAAAGTAAACGGAGACCTACGAGATTTTTTCTGGTAACACTTCCTTTAAGATGACTTTATTAAGTCTTTCTACTCCGTTTGTCTACAATGTAATGTCACTTTTAAGATTGTAAGATCACTCACTGAACATCATTACAAAGTTACTCCTCCAAAAGAGAAAGTCTACGATTATTTTTCTTTATTTATAGATCGATAGCATATTGCTTCAATGTCTCAAGGTCGATCAATTCAAGCATTTTTTGATGTGTAGCATGTATAAAGATCTGGGGTGCCATACCGTCCATGTGCGCTTTAACGAAACTATGTCCGCCAAGACACCAGCTTTGTCCAGGTTGAACACCAGCAAAGTTATATTCTGGCATAGGTGTAGAGAGATCATTTCCTACTTTTTTGGAATAGGCTAAAAACTCCTCTGTCGCATAGATACAAACGGCATGTACAGCAGGATTATGATCACCTGTATTACAATGTCCATCCCTATGAAAACCCGTAAGAGGTTTCAAACTACAAGGTTCTAAAGGTTCACCCAAAACATTTAACGATTCATCCATCATGATATATCCTTCGTGCTAATTTGAAAAATTATAGCTAAAATAAACAGCCTGTAGGTAAAGGTTCCTGTTTTTCCAGAGCTTTTGGAAAATAAGGTAGATTTGTAACTTTTTGAAAACCCGTATGGACACTCCCTTTAAATACATCCCCCACATATCCTTCTTTGTTCATATGTGCACGAACATAAACTATATCATTTGGCATGATGGCTATCTTCCCACCTGAACGAGTAAAAGGTTGAGTATCAGGATGTGAGTGCACGAGTATCCGTCTGTAGAGCAACTCACCCTTTTCACTTACAACTTCCCACCAGTCAGCATACTGCTGACATCCAGTCTCTGTGCTTTTGAGTGTCACCTTAAAAATATATCCCCCATCACTGCCTTGTGTTGTTACGGCTGTCACATCAGCCCGTATGGAATTTGCGGTACCAAAAGTAACTAATCCAAGTAGTATGATGATTATTTTCTTCATGATTTAGATTCCTTCCACAATAAAGTATCATTTTATAGTATCAATGTCTTTTAATGATGGGGGCTCATTATGTTTGTTTTCCCATGATTTTATCCATTTTTTAGAGAGTCTGCTACTCTGCTATCAAATCGAGTGTATCATAAAATTCTTCTGGTTCTTGATAACCGTAAAACTTTGCATCTTTTAATTCTTTACCCTCTGAATCTAAAAACACAAAACCTGGAGGTCCAAAAACTTGGAACATTTGTTTAAGTTCATCTATCTTCTTATCTGTTTTATCGCTCATATTTACACTCACGGCAACATAATCATTTTTGAGTTTTTCCTGCACTCTTTTGTCTTTAAATGTCGTGTCTCTCATATGCTTACAGACAGGACAGGTATCTGTATGAAAAAAGATTATCATTGTTTTTCCCTCATCCATGACTTGACGTCTTTTTATCTCATAAGCCGTAAAGTTGGCTATCTCTTCAAAAGGCATTGCACCAGATAGTTTTACTTTAGGACTACCTTCAACATAGGTCACAGAAGCTTTAGGCAATGGATGATAAATATCCTTTTCTCCATACCCTGCCCCGACAAGAAGTATGGTACCCCATATGAGTAACACAGTGGCAAAGGCTTTTTGGAGTTTTTCCCATCCTGTGCTTTTTAAACTTAATCGCTGCATCGCACCCAAATAGATACTGATGCCCACAGCATAGACACCCCAAAGAAATAGTGTATTTAGAAGTTCTAAAGTTGAAAATATCTCTATAGCAACGCCAAGAAGTAAAACACCAAAAAAGTACTTTACTTTATCCATCCACATCCCTGCTTTAGGAATGAGATACCCTGCGCCAAAACCTAATAAGATCAAAGGTACACCCATACCAAGAGCCAAAAAGAACATGGTTAAGGCACCAAGTGTGGCATCAGATGTAGAAATGGCCACAGATAAAAATGAGATCAGTACTGGTGAAACACAGGCACCCAGTATAAGTGCAGAGATCATCCCAAGTAAAAATACCATACCCATGTTTCCACCCTTAATACCCTGGGTTTCCGCATTAAGTTTAGACTGTATAAAAGAGGGTAGTTGAATGGTAAAAAGTCCGAACATAGAAAGAGCCATGACAACAAACACTATGCTGATCGCAGTAATCGCCCAAACATTTTGAAAATATGACTGTAACTGTTCACCTGTAGCGCCTGCCAACGCACCCATGATGGCATAAGTCACTGTAGTTCCCAAGACATAAGACACAGCAAGCATCACGGCTTTTGTTTTGGTCACATCCTCACCCTGTCCCGCAATAATACTGGAAACTATAGGCACCATAGGCAAGACACAAGGTGTAAATGTAAGCAGTATACCCGCTATAAAAGCCCCTAAGACTATGCTCAGTATTCCTTGACCCGCCATTTCCGGACTTGCTGAAAAAAGTACAGAACTTAAGAGTAAATAGAGTACGGGTATAAAGATAAATCTTTTTTTCATTTGGTACATAACGGTTCCTTAGATTTTATAGTTTAATATACACACTAACTCTGTAGTTTGTGTGTAATACCTCACTTTTAGAAAGTAACTCTTTTTTCTATTTACGGATTTGGGTTTTACAGACAAGATTATACACATTTTAGTGTATACGTCCATTTATTTGGATAAAATTTATAAAAAGGTACTCTACATATACAACATGCAAACCCTACCCATTAACCAAGTCATACCAGAAGTCAAACAGAAACTTCATCAGCACCAAAGTGTAGTCCTTCAGGCGCCACCAGGATCTGGTAAAACCACCGTTTTACCACTGGAACTACTGAATGAACCATGGTTAAAAGACAAAAAGGTCATTATGCTGGAACCCCGCCGTTTGGCTGTACGTACTTCAGCGCAGCGTATGGCTGAACTTTTGGGAGAGAAGGTTGGTAAACGTATCGGGTATCAGATAAAAATGGAATCCGTCCAGAGTCATGAGACACAGATACTCATCGTCACCGAAGGTATACTCACACGTAAACTTCAACAGGATCCCAGCTTAGAAGATATAGCACTCATCATATTTGATGAGTTTCATGAGCGTTCATTACATGCAGATCTTTCTTTGGCATTATCACTGGAATCACAAGCCATTTTACGAGAGGATCTCAAGATCCTCATTATGTCTGCGACACTCAATACTTCTGCTATTTCAAAGCTCTTAGACAATGCACCTGTAATTCAAAGCGAAGGACGTACTTTCCCCGTGGAGCGTATCTACCTACCTACAGATACTGTGGCACCTACTAAAAAAGAGTTACCTGTATTTGTCCATAGACTGCTACACAAGATCATCCAAGAGGAGGAAGGAAATATTCTTGTATTTCTATCTGGTGTCAAAGAGATAAAAGCAGTTGAAAAATATCTCAATAGCTCTAAACCTAAAGATATGTATATCTCAACACTCTATGGAAATTTGAATAAAGAGGATCAAGACAGAGCCATACAATCCCCACCTGAAGGATTTAGAAAAGTCGTACTCAGTACCAATATAGCCCAGACTTCTTTAACCATTGAGGGTATTAAGATAGTTGTAGATGCCGGGCTTCAAAATGTCTCGGTATTTAATCCATTTTCAGGAATGAACAAACTTGAGAGTAGTTTTATATCTGAAGATTCGGCCACACAAAGGGCTGGACGTGCAGGACGTTTATCTGAAGGGAAAGCCTATCATCTCTGGCATAGATCTAAAATACTTTTACAACATGATGTACCGGAAATACTCTCAGCAGACCTTAGTCAAATGCTCTTGGAACTTGCGCTTTGGGGTAATGATTCCATGGAAACACTTTCATGGATGGATATACCTCCTGCCTCATACATCGCCCACGCTACCAAACTTCTACATCAACTAGGTGCACTGGACATAAAGGGTGACATTACGGCACATGGAAGAGCTATGAGCCGTTTTGGGCTACACCCAAGACTGGCACATATGATGCTAAAAGCACAAGCACTTGATCTTGGATACGAAGCGTCACTTTTGGCTGTGCTGATCACAGAAAAAGAGATCTATCATAATGCTTTTGGCTCATCAGATATACGTGAGCGTGTACGCGTCTTACACGATGTTAGGCAAAATAACAGAGTGAACCCCCAGTACATTAACCTAAAGCAGTGTCACTATTTACTTAAAAATGCAAAACGCATAGAAAAGATACAGAAAGAGACTATTAATGAAGAGATGTTAGCCGTTCTTTTGGCTTTTGCCTACCCTGACCGTATCGCTAAACAACGCCATGAAAACCTTAATGTCTATCTACTCTCTAACGGTAAAAGTGCCTCTTTGCATAAAACAGACGAACTCTTTCACTCCCGTTTTTTAGTCATCTCTGATTTAGATGCCCGTACCAAAGACGCGACTATTTATAAAGCCATAGAAATCACCCAGGCTCAGATAGAAGAGCACCTTAGTGATCAGATACATCAACATGATGATGTCAGCTGGGATGATGAGCAACAAAGGGTGAAAGTACGTAGAATCAAAAGTTTTGGTGCCATACCTTTAAGGGAAACACAGATTATGAATGCCTCAAACGAGGAAGTACTGGATGTACTGATAGAAGCTTTAGAAGAGTTGGGGCTGGAACAATTATACTGGAGTAAAGAAGCACAGATACTTAGACAAAGAGTGAACTTTCTCAATCAGCACAACATGGCGTTTCCAGATTTTTCAGATGCCTATCTTTTAGACCATCTTGATGTCTGGCTGGCACCTTATCTAAATGGTCTAAGCAGCCTAAGAGCCTGTCAGAATTTAGACTTTCACAACATCCTTTTAGGGCAAATGAGTTTTGAACAAACACAAACTCTCGACGACTTGGCTCCTACTAAATTGAAAGTAGCCAGTGGCTCTCATATCGCTATAGACTACAGTGATTCTGATCAACCCATCCTTGCAGTAAGATTACAAGAAATGTTTGGGACCAAAAGTACCCCATGTGTACTGGGAGGAAAAGTAAAACTCATGATACACTTGCTCTCTCCCGCCTCACGTCCCATGCAAGTCACCCAAGACCTTGAAAGCTTTTGGACAAATACCTATGGTGAAGTCAAAAAAGAATTACGAGGAAAATATAAAAAACACTACTGGCCAGATGACCCACTCACAGCTGTAGCTACCTCTAAAACCAAGAAACATATGTAACTCTTTTTACTACCAATTGAAATTTAGATATTAAACTGATCTAGCCCTAAAATTGAGCATGGTAACCAGAATGTTTAAGCTACAATACACAAAAACACAGAGGAAACACAATGACCAAAGAACGAGAAGGCGAGTTACTGATGTTAGGACTTACTGTACTTGAGTCTTGGTTTCCCATACTTTCCATCGTAGCTATGTCTTATGTAGGTGCCTTGCATACGTATATGTATAGCCTTGCTATCGCTTTCTTTTTTTATATTGCTATTATGTACAAACGTGACCGTTTTAAAGAACTTAAAAACAGAGCAGCATACAAAGATCTGCTCCTTACAACCTTTTGGATCACCTTCATTTTTACACTCATCTTCATAGGCATGCGCTACACAACAGCGGGTAATATGGCAGTCATTGTCTTTTTACAGGTACTCTTTTCTTACCTCTACTTCAATGTTTTTGGTAAAGAAAAAATGGAAACCATTCATCTCATGGGTGTGGTTATCATGGGAACTGGAGCACTCATCATACTCTTTCCAGAAAATTTTGAATTCAACAAAGGTGACTGGCTCATCTTGGCTTCTGCAGCAGCTGCACCTATAGTCAACCTCTACCAAAAACGTGCACGTGCGTACTGTTCTGCTGAGACCATCTTAGGGTTTAGAACAGTGGTCGGTTTGCCTTTTGTGGCACTATTGGCGTACCTACTGGAACCTTCTGTAAGTTATGATAATTTTATGTCTGCCTTACCATACCTGTTTCTCATAGCCACAGGTGTCTATGTAGTCTCTAAGATCATGTGGATAGAAGCCCTCAACCGTATGTCCATTACGAAGTTATCCGCCATGTTGGCACTCCTGCCTGTGATGACACTCTTTTTTGCTTACCTCTATTTAGATGAAGTACCTGAGTTTCGTCAGATGATGGGTATAATCCCTGTACTTGTGGGTGGATATTTGATCACCAAGCCTGTGAAGGATTAAATGATCATTTTAGACTTTGATACAATCTAAAGAAATCTCTCATTGTTTATATAGACACTGACTTTCATCTTATACTGAAGCGCTTGTCAGCAAAAGAACGTGATAAACGGCCTTTACTTCAGGATGAATCTAGAGCAAGTGATTTGTTTAACTAACGTATAGATATATATAAAGAAGTTTTCATCTCTTAGATTCTAGTTAGTTTATTGGTTTGCACATCAATATGTTTACAAAACAAGATATCTGGGTGCTGCGTTTTGAGATGATAGGTGTCCAATACTGATATATTGGAATTTTCTACACTTGCTGTACAAAGTTCCCAAGGTTTGTGTGATATTTCACCTTTAAAACTGACCCCTAAATATTTATTGGCAAAGAAGTATCTCTGTGTTGCCCAAAATGCAAAAGTTTCTTTATCATACACTTTTGATTCTGAAGTAATTTTATATTGCGTTTGAAGTTGAATTTTAGAGTTTCTAAAAGAGGTAACTTGATTTTCTTGATTTTCATATTTACTAGCTCTATAGGGCAAGCCATAAAAAACCCTAGCTCCAAAAATGGAGACTAAGCTATCCACATCTAAACTTAAAAATAATACCCCTGGTCTATTATCATGAATTATATACGTTCTTACATTGAGTTCATTATAGTGCTTAAACCATGTGATACTACCTGTTGCTTTATGCTTTACGTTTGTCATTTTCATAGAAACAAGACCTAGATAATATTTGCCTTCAAAACTATCAAATGTACAATTTTCGGGAAGATACTTTTGCAATATATTTATATCTTCTATCTCAAAATGTTGAAAGAGAAGATTTTTCCATGTTTGCTTCCAACCTTTTTCCATAGTGTTTCCTTGTATGGTTCATTTCAAAGTATTATAAAGAAGATTCTAAACATTTAGTATAGTAAATTTGTCTTTTTAGAGGTTAAACATACAAGAAAATCGACCCAGCTTTAAAATAAAGTTTAAAAGAGTATTATCTTTTTAAAACAAGGATAAACATGCAAACAAATATTTTAGGAACAAACTTAGAGGTTTGTTGTTCAAGCCCAGTGACAGGCTATTATAGAGATGGAGTTTGTAGAACTTCTGAAGAAGATACAGGAACGCATACTGTTTGTGCCATTGTCACAACAGCGTTTTTAGAGTATTCAAAGAGTAGAGGAAATGATTTAATGACTCCTGCTCCGCATTTTAATTTTCCTGGGCTTAAAGAAGGTGATAAATGGTGTTTGTGTGCGTTACGATGGAAAGAAGCGTATGAAGCTGGCTGTGCCCCTAAAATCATCGCAGAAGCAACTTCAAATTTAACCACAAGGTTTGTAGAAAAAGAGGTACTTTTAGAATATAAAGCATAGCTCTTTACAGGTATAACCTATATCTCTTCTCAGTGTTCAGAGGATTTACCGCTCTGTACTATGAAAGAAAATAAAGAAATTGTTAAAGCGATCAATATTAGGGGTAATATAAAAAACCCAAGCATAAGATAAAGGGCATAACACTATGAATAAAGATTTACAATCTATCCAAGCAGATAGACCAGATATTATTACTACAGAGATCGAAGCTATAAGCTTCTACCGTAAAATGGATACTGAGGCAACTGTTAAAGATATGATTGCAGGAAAGTATGTGCTTGTCGAAGAATTTTATAGCAATGGTTTGCAAGTACTAAAGGAATTAAGAAAGAACCTTTTACTTAAACATACAGACAAAAGTTTTCAAGGACAACGTGAGTATCGTGCTGCTTTTAGAGAAGCTTCTCATAGATTATTACTCAAAGTAAAAGACAATAAACTCACTGTTAAAAAAGGCCCTGATAGTGGTTGGTTGACATTGTTATATCCTGATGTATTTGAATTTTATGTCTCTTTTCCTGACATGCAGGGGATGAACAGCTCATGGCAGTGGCATGAGAAGGGACTCGAGATCAAAACTTTAAATTTAACGCTTCATCCCTTTTATGGTACATATTTCCCTACACGATTTGATCATTTAAAGTTATTTGACAAATGGTTGAAAAAGTATAATGGAGAAAAAAACAATGCCATCGACATAGGTGTAGGAAGTGGTATTTTAACCTTTCAACTCATTCAAAATGGTTTTAAAAACATCTTCGCAACGGACAGCAATAAAAATGCCATTATCGGTGTTGCAGAGGAAAGTAAACGACTAAGATTTGAAGAGTTGATCACACTAAGTCATGGTGATCTATTTGAAAACTGTGATGTGAAAGCTGATTTGATCGTGTTTAATCCTCCTTGGTTACTTGCAAAATATGCATTGGAAGAAGGCATCGATAAAGCCATGTATTATGAAGAGGACCTCTTCCCAAGGTTCTTTGAACAAGCACAAGAGCACCTTGCACCTGATGGAAAAATAGTCCTCATATTTTCAAATCTAGCGCAAGTAGTCGACAAAGAAAGTCCACACCCCATCATAGAAGAACTACGAAATCATAACCGTTTTAGAAAAGAACTGCACCTCACAAGAGATGTAAGAGCTTCATCAAGAAGAACAAAACGTAGAGATTCCAGAGAGAATGAAAAAGTGGAATTATGGGTTTTAGTACCAAAGGTGAAGAAATAGTAAAAGGATTACTCATTGGTGTACGACAACATAGTTTTGATAGGCTTTATGGGAAGTGGTAAAATCAGTGTCGGTAAATCTCTTGCAAGGCAACTCTATAAAGACTTTATGGAAGCCGTATGGGAATAGTATAGTAAAAAGAAGGTGAGTTGTAGTTCTTACCTAACACCTATTCTTTTATACATCAAAAGATAGATTGGCAAATGCCCCTTCGGCACTTAGTGCATTCTTATAGCGGGTAGCAAGTACCCTTACCTTTTTGGTCTGCATATCACATATGGCAATGCGAAAGCTCATACCCATTTGTGGCTCGACGATGCAGATGATCTTTCCTTCATATTCTCGTGTGGCGTGGATGATACCCTGTAGTTTTGGGAAAAAGTATTTCGGATAACTTAGCGGTGTGATCTCAACGATCTTTATCTGATCGTGTTTTTCAAGGGTGTCGAGTATAAGCTGTGCATCTTCCATACTCTCAAACTGTACACACCAATCATCAAAAACTTTATTGAAATTTTTTAGATCTTCATCTAAAAAACCTCCAACAAGTGACTGTAAAGCAAAAATTCCCATTTATAGTATCCTCTATTTTCAAGGCCAAATATTAGCACAATAATGTTTTGGGTATGAGAAGTAAGTGACCATCATGCCTCTAACCAATGACCAAGTAACACATTCACCACAGTCTCAGTTCGTAGGATCCTTTGTCCTAAACTCACAGATGTACAACCATGTTGGCAAAGTAAGTCAACTTCATAGTCTATCCACCCGCCTTCTGCTCCGATACATAGTACCTTTGGCATAGTGTCTTTATGGTTGGTCTTAGACTTTGCAATATCAAGATAGGTTTTCCAAGACTGCGTGGCATAAGGATGAGCGATCACTGCATGACTTTGCTCCCCCTCTGCATTTTCATCTACCAGTAAAGCAGGAAATTCGTCTTCAACAAATGGCTTAAAACGTTTTTTAAACTCAACAACGAGTGGCACAGTGTCTATGGCTTGCTGTAGGCCTTCAAAAACAAACTCATCTATGCGGTTTAGTAGTGGGCTTTGCCAGTAACTTTTTTGACTACGGTAACTATTGACGATGATGAGTTTATTGACACCAAGAGATGTCATATCCATAATCAATCTGCGTAGCACTTTTGGCCGGGGCAAAGCAAGAACAACGGTTAGATCAAGTTTAGCGGGTGGTTTTTTATCTAGAGTAACATCAGTGAGAAGGACTTCATTATCGTTGATATGAGTGATAGTAGCCTTGCCTATGTTTCCACCAATCTCACCAATGGTTAGGCTATCCCCTACCTGACATTTGAGTACCTCTTTTATATGGATAACTTGTTCTGGGTCACTAATGCTTGTAGCGTTTTTGGGTAATAAAATACAGTTCAAATGATGACCTCATCAATAGTAGGTTGTGATATACTTCATACTTTAGCAACCCTATGCTGAGAAGAGGCTTCTTAGTGTTTAGAAAGCGTATCTCAGTTTTTAATGTACTTATTTTAGACTACTTTTAGTTTACCCTGATAGAGTAGAGTCAAACGCATAAAGGAGATAGAATGGAAGAACTTCTCAATTTTAAACCCGAAGTCGGTATAAAAGTTTCCCTCTTTATAAGTGATCCTAAACATGCTGGTATTATTACCCAACAAGAAGCGGAAGATTTGGGTGCAAAACTATTTACATACACCTATGGTAGCGAAGCTATAGGAGAACAAACAACATGGTACTGGGCAATCAATGCTGAAGATAACACTATACTCTTAGCCCGTTATACCTACTTTGGACCACCTACTGGTATCGCTGCGTATGATATGTTGGCACTGTTATGTAAAAATAAAACCGTACATGCTGCTTCCCTCATGACCTATAAAGGACTGGAACGTTTTCTTAGAGATAACCCTACTACACCTGCCATTGCACCTTCAGATAACTATGTTGTCACCCTGGCTCTTGATTCTGTTTTAGAAGCTTCTAACGAGTACTATGGTGTTGCCTTGGGACGTGAAGACTTGACCGTGCCTTGCAAAGATACACCTATGAGCCTGAGTGCCATAAAAATAAGCATAGCGCTTCATGATATTCAAACACTTAAAACACTGAGACAGTACACTAAGGCTGGCACGAATGATACAAGTTGTCATGAGACACTTGAAACGCTGCTACTAGACAACAAAAAGGTCACAGAAGTAAAAAAAGAGACAAGTGCTACAATATCTGACATCCCATTTCGAGAGATGGACAGTAAAGAAAAGATCATCGCTGTTAACCAAGTCATAGACGGATCTGTACGTGAGTTTCTTGTTATGGATG
>NZ_JBATIY010000144.1:0-7548 GCF_049668085.1 Sulfurovum sp.
AACTAACTAATTGAAACACTAAATATATACCAATAATGAGTAAAGAGATAAAAATCAATATTACATTATGAAAAAAGTAGATATATTTTAATTCAATCTTGTCCAAAGGATGCAATAAAATAAAATATCCCATATTCTTTTCGTTTATATCTCTTTGTACATATTTAGTGATGAATCTATTGTTTTTTTGATCTATTACATATGCGTTATTATCATGTATTAGTTTTTCAATACCAAAGTTCTTAATATAGTTTCGATTTGACTCCGAAGCATTTAAATTTGCAATATAATAATCATCTAAAAACATTTTTGTAAAAGGTTTTTTGATCTGATCTTTATAATCTTTATCGACAAGCAATACAAGTTCAAATCCTTTGTCTAATAGTTGCATAGAGATAGAATTGAATTTTGAAATTACTTCAATGGTACCTATAAACTTGTCATCTTTAAACATCGGGAGCATGGATTTAAAAGTCATATCAAAAAGACCGGTACTGATGGTTGACCTTATTTTTGGATCACGTATCATTTGAACAATATCCTTACGCACTTCAGTAAGGTCATCTCCATGTCTATCTGTCCAGCTTCTATATCGACTTATACCTTTGCTATCAGAGAGCTGGATCCATACATTTTTATAATTGGTGTTAAGACGTAAGTTTTCTGAAAATCTATCCAGCATGAAATTTGTTTGATTTGATGATTCAAGAGCATCGATAAATCTTGGATCGTTAGCTAAGGAAAGTGCAATAAATAAAATTGACTCTTTTTTTGCTTCAATATAAGAATGTGTTGTGAATAGGATCTCACTGGCAGTATCAGTGTACTTATCTTTGATAAGTGCTTGTGTACGGATATTAAGTAGTGCATGACTTATAAATACGAAGATAATAAGTCCTACCATTGCCAACAATAATTTTTTTAAACTTAGTTGATTAAAAGTCATTTGTATACCCATGTCAATTGAATTCTTGCAATATCTCCGGCATTATTCAGTATATCTTGTGCAGCACCATTATATGGTGCATATGCTTTTACAAAAGTGTAGTTGAAATCTATTCTGTTCACACCTTCAAATTTATATGAAAATCCAAGGGTGGTATTCTTGACACTTCTCTCCTTCGCACTTATGTTTTCCATTCTATGATACTCATCATATCTGGCAATAGCTTCTATATTAGGTTGCAATTTATACGTGGCAGAAATATAATAGCCATCAGCTTTATTGTTCTTATCAGCCTCTATTTCAAATTGCCAGACGTTATTTGAAGGAGTAGAACTTGTATCTTTTGCACCGGTAAAGATCATGCCTTTTCCTTTCATATATTCACCTTCAACTCTTAATGATCCATCATAATATGTTAAACCTATTCCGTATCTTGTTCTATTATACAGTTCATCCAGGAGTTTTCTTTTTCCCTTTTGATACCATCCATAAAGTTTTAAAGACTCTGTATTATAACCTTTTATAGCTCCAAATATATTTTCATATGCCATATAAAGGTAGTGTGTGGGATGAGAATCATTCACATTATCCATCTGTATACCTGAACCAAGTCCATACATGTATGCATAGGTTATTGAGCTTGTTTTGTCAAGATCGATCTGTTGAAAAAGTTTTATACCACTATCTCTATATGCTCCTACTGAGTGTGCCGGTCTACCAAGGTATGTCGTGCTATTTTCAGATTGAGAAGAGATATATCTTTCCAGCATCAGTTGATCACTGACAGTTGTAAATTGTATGAACGGAGAGGCAAATCTTGCCATCAATCCCTCTTCACTACCGGGATATTTGTACTGTCCGACCCTTATGTTGATCGGCAGATATCTCAATGTGACAGATAGATCCGTCAAATAACTATGTTGTCTATATCCTGCAGGATTGGTTATTCCATTTTCACCAAACTCTGTAAGAATAAAATAGTTGATTTTATTCTTAACATCAAGTCTTCCTCTCAATCCAATTCTTAAACGTGACAGTATGAAAGTTTCTTGTTTTTGCAGGTCAGGTTTATTCAAGGAAAAAGGAGTTTTATTCATCCCATAGGTCTCATAAATATCACCTCTATTATGGATATATCTCAATTGTCCAAAACCCCATAAATTATGATCTTTAGTCGTTTCCTCTTGTGTCCCCTGTATCATCAACCAATTGGCACTGTAACCATAAGAAATAGATAATAATAAAAAAATAAACTTTATCATAAATGATTATAACTATTTTTTATTGGGTTTGACAATAATAAATAAAAATCTATGGCTAGATTTTATTTTATGACAATTTGAGACATATTGTTATCAACTTTTTTAATAAATTGGTCTTCTGACGAGGGCTTATTCGTACAAATCCTGCCTAAAAACCAAGATAAACCATAAAATAATCCACTTAAGTATTGATTTATATTCCATTTTGCTACAATATAGCATGAAAGAGATAATAGCTGAAGAAAAAGAAGTTGATGAACATGGAAACATCATCTTAATTAGATACTGGTATAAAGATGGTACCTACTCTGAAAAAAAAGTATCTGTCACACCAAAGAATAAAGAATGAAAGTATTATTATTATGGCTCCCTCTGGCATTATTGGCTGAAGCAGAAATACAGTCTTGTAAAGCAGCTATTATGAAAAAGTCAAGAATTCATCCTATAGCGCATGAAGAGATCAAGCAAGAGATAGAGATTAATCTGGATATCATTGATAGATGTCAAAATTATCCTGACGTCATAAAAGAGGCAGAACTTTATAATGAGTATTTATTGTTTAAATACTTGAAGTTACCTACTGTACGTGTAAATGAAGATGATTTGCTTGAGAGATGCAGACGCATTAATTATCAGTAGTCTGCAGAATCGTTTATCCTGTAGCTTCACACTTACTTCATACAATAATCCTATACTGACAACATGAAGACCATAAATAACCTTATCCCTTTTTCATAGTTTTGGTTTTCTAGGTAACTTTTTTTATTTAATGTAGTACCCTTCCCTAAACTTCCTTTTGGGTGCACTCCTTTAAATTGTCCAAAACATAAAGTTACCTTCTTCCAATATAACTTATTCCTAATTGAATATTAGTACTAGCAATGTTTATAATTTTTTAATGTATCTATTTCTTTGGAGAGAAACTATTGGTAAAATCAATAGAGAGAACTTCTAGCTACTCACAAGGCACGATAGTTGGTACTTATAGAGTTGGACAAGGATAAGTGTTTTAATCAAGGAATACCCATCAACTATCGTGCCATGTGAATAGCCATTATTATCATATTAGTATTGTTGTATTGATTTTGTAACCTGGCAATCTTTGCATCTGCTATAGAGTTATAGCATCGAAGATCCATGGTTTTCTGACCCTGCCTTACGACAAGTGTAGCTTTTTTACAATGTAAACGTTGATAGTATACTCAAGGTAATATTAATTTTTTATTATAATTTTATAATATTTTTTATTATTTTAAAAATGATAAAAAGCGTTACAATCATTTTTTAAACTCTAGAGTACATATTATTATCAGACGTAAGGATTTGAGTTCAGTCTACGAAGAGGATGATGGTTTCTCCTCTTATCATAGACTTTAATTTTATTGTTTTTATATATTTACCGGATTTGGTTTATTTTGTCTCTGCTTGAAGTTTTTTAGCCATTTTACACCCTTCTTCTGACCCATGTTTACATGCTTTACCATAGTATTCAATCGCTTTGGAGATATCTTTTTCCAGTACTTCACCCTTCTCATATTTCATGGCTACGGAAAAACATCCATAATAATCCCCTTCATTATTACAGTCATCCATAAAATCTTGAACAACTTCCATAGGATTCAAGTCTTCACCTAGGTCATCATCAAACTCATCTTTTTCTTCTGCAATTGCCAGTACACTCATGCCCAATAAAAGTATTCCTGCAAATAGTATCTTTTTCATTCTATTCCTTTTATATTTTTCGTTTAAATTTTAAAAATAAGTATAAATAATACCATTAATCCCCTTAATAATATTTTTTCTCTTTCTATGACAATTTGACATACTTTTATGCTACTCTCCATTTTTCTGTAAAAATACTATTATGAAACCTACATCACAAGAACTACTTGAAGCAGTAAGTAAACATTGTCATCATCAACTTACACTCTATAAATTCAATACTACAACGTTACAAGTAAGTGATAAATACAGAGAAGGTAGATTAACAGCATTAGGATATCTTGCTGAACTTTCTTTCTACTATATGCAAGAAGAAAAAAGTATAGAGAAACAGTTCAAGGAACAGATAGACAAACAATTGAAGCTCCACTCTTGTCTTGACGATACAGAGTATAAACGTGGTCTGTATGATGCGTTAAATGAAGTATTACATTTATAAAGGCACGATAGATATGTACTATATCAAGGGAATAGGATATATTTTTCTAAAAGGAGTAATTATCTACTATCGCGCCAATTGATATTATATATGGCGAATGTCATATTAATGTAACATTTAATAAATTAAATCGTTAACTCTATATAACTGGTTGTATCCAATTCTCTCTAGTTTCTTTTGGATGACGTGATAAATTTTCCCTTTAGATATTAACGTGATTCATATTCTACATTTATAATCTCCGATTTTAGGTTTTTGAGGCACAATAGAAAAATAAAACAGAGAAATCAAGGGAAACGAAAATGTCAAAGACAGAACAGACAAAAAAGATTTTAATGGCACTTTTACTTGGTGTGATCGCATTTGGAATCATGATCATATTCTTTACATTTCCACAGTCACTTATGGTCGCTACTATAGTCTTGATGGTTACACTATGGACCAATGAAGGGCTGCCTATGGCTGTGGTTTCATTGCTTCCCATTGTATTATTCCCTGCGTTGGGTGTTTTGAGCACAAAAGAGACTTCTATAAACTATGCAAACCCTATCATCTACTTGTTTTTAGGTGGGTTTATGATCGCTATTGCCGTTGAAAAAACAGGCTTGCATAAAGTGATAGCCAATAGAATGCTGAATCTATTTCCAAGCTCTGTCCGAGGTATCATCTTTGCTCTTATCATCACATCAGGGCTTTTGAGTTCAGTGCTTTCAAATACCACTACCACCCTCCTTCTACTTCCTATTGCCCTCTTTTTAACTGAGGATGTGAGGCTTAAAATGCGTTTGGCATTGGGTATTGCTTATGGAGCAAACATTGGTGGTATTTTAACACCTATCGGTACGCCGCCAAACCTTGTACTTTTAGGTATCATGGAAGAGATGGGAATGGAGGCTATTCCTTTTGCACAATGGATGTATATGGTTGCCCCATTGGTTTTTGTCATGTTTATAGCAGTGGGATTTGTGCTGAGTTTAGGTGTCAAAAATTTACATATTGAAACTGATCTGAGTAATAAGCCTCTTGAAAAAGATCAAAAGAAAGTACTCTATGTTATTTTCGGGTTGATCACTATGCTTATAGTCAATGCTCCGATCAAACCTTATTATAATGGATTGGGCCTGAGCGAGCCGGGAATACTCCTTGCAGCAGGGCTTCTTCTTTTTGCGCCTCCTTTTTCTATCTTGGAGTGGATGAAGGATAAAGAGAATATTCCTTTTAGGATCATGTTCCTTTTTGGTGCGGGTTTTGCTATTGCAGCTGCATTTACCAAGACAGGCATGGCCGCGGAAGTCGCTTCATACCTAGTCACATTTTCAACTTTACCGATACTTCTGTTCTTGCTTCTGCTTGCAGCAATGGTCACATTTACGACAGAGATCACTAGTAATACTGCACTGATATCCATTATGCTCCCTGTACTCTATCAGGTTGCCGAACAGACAGGGCTCAATGCAACACTTATTATGCTGGTTGCAACGATCTGTGCCTCGTATGCCTTCATGCTGCCTATTGCCACACCACCTAATGCCATTGCTATGAGCTCAGGTGTGATCACGATCAAAAGAATGGCGACTTATGGATTTGTATTTAATATACTAGGTATTTTATTTATTGTTGCGATCGCAAACTTCTTTTGGAAACAACTGTTGTAATTATTCCATTTCAAGTGTCATAAGATACATATCCTCACCGTCAACTACAGATACGTCTGTACTTTGACAATGGGCACATTGATAACGTACTTCACTCTGTTCACTCTCCTTTTGACATGCATTACAGTAGAGCTTTAGATCTTGTAAGTTCATAACAAACTCTGCACCATCACATACGGTATGCTCTTTAAATGTTTCAAAAGCAGTTTCTAGCAGATGTGGTTCTACACCGCTTAGTTTCCCTATCTTTGTTACTACTTTAGTAACTTTCGTTGAATCGTTAGCTTTGGCATGGCCTTCACACTGTTCTAATAGTGCTTGGACGATAGAATATTCATGCATAAGGTTAACATATCCTAGGCAAAAGTTCACCTTTTGGCAGGTCAAGATAACGGCTGCTGCCATAGGCAGAATGAAGGATCACTTTTCCCTCTTTTTTCATAGTTACTTCTCCTATAATAGCTGCTTTACTCGTTACATTTACTTTTTGAAGCACATCTATTGCTAACTGTGCATCTTTTGTAGGTACAGCAAGTATACATGTCCCTTCATTGGCAAAATCAAAAGCCTCAAAACCAAATAGTTCACATATACCCTGCACGGCTTCATTAACCGGTACGCTTGACTCTTCTATTTCCAAACAAACACTACTTTGTTCAGCCCATTCATTCAATACTGCAGAAAGACCACCGCGAGTCGCATCACGCATAGCAGAAATAGTTACATTGGCATCGATCAAGGCTTGAACTGCTGGCCATAACGTGGCACAATCACTCTGGAGATCACCAGAGATACCCAAACCTTCACGTTCCATTAAGATCGCTGCACCGTGCCGTCCTACATCACCTGAAACGATGATTGTATCTCCCTCTTGAAGATGACTTGCGGATATTCCTTCCTTTTCAATCTCTCCTATGCCTGAAGTATTGATAAATATCTGATCCACTGCACCTTTGGGAACGACTTTTGTGTCTCCACAGACTATTTTTGATCCAGAGTATTTGAGCTCTTCTGCCATAGATTTTACGATTGTCTCTAGATCATCAAAAGAAAATCCCTCTTCAATCATAAATGAGGCACTAAGATAAAGTGGTTTTGCTCCCATCATAGCAAGATCATTCACCGTACCTGCTATAGCAAGTTTACCGATGTTCCCACCATTAAAAAAAATAGGGCTTACTGTAAAACTGTCTGTGGTAAAAGCGATCTTATTTTTGACATCTAAAACAGCAGCATCTTCAGCTGCAATCAATATATCATTGGAAAAATGATGATAAAACAGATCGTGTATAAGGCTGTTTGTCTCTTCTCCACCACCACCGTGGCTTAGTTGTATCTGTTTCAATTAAATTTCTCCATATCGATAATAGGCATTACAAGCCCCTTCTGAACTTACCATACAGCTACCCATAGGAGTATTTGGAGTACAAGCCGTTCCAAAGACTTTACAGTCGTTTGGTTTAGCCAATCCTTTTAGTATCGTTCCACATATACAAAGCTTATGGTCATCAATAGGCTCTGTAG
>NZ_JBATIY010000145.1:0-2900 GCF_049668085.1 Sulfurovum sp.
TCTCTATACCGTATGTAGTAACACTGTCAACTATGTCCTGATGGTAGACATGCTCACAAGAACAGATCAGTCTGCCTCTTTCACCTATCAGTCTGTTTTGATAGAGATAAGATGGATCAATACTTTCTTTGTTTTGCATCAAAGATTCTATATAGCCGATATCTACATTGGTGTTGATCCCTATAAATCGTGTCAGTTTGTCATCTTCTACAAAATACTCATCAATACGGTTGTCTTTTTGCGAAGTGATCAAGATCTTTTCAAAATTGGGTGAGTACTTAGGAGATCTTACTTCTATGAGTTCGTATGCATCCACTTTAAGCATATCGATCATGACTTCAAGTTCAAATTCTTTCTCTTGGAGTTCTAAAATAGTTGCAATGGCTACATCTGCCTGAAGTGTACACTCTTTGACATGCCCAGCTATAAAGTTGATCTCTTGTACTTGCGCTGCTTCACCTACAACATAGATGTCTTTATCTTCTGTTTGCATTTTATTGTTGGTCAAAATACCTTTGTCACAGTTGATGGCATCTCTGGCAAAATCAATATTGGGTTTGATACCCACACCAAAGATTAAAAAAGGATTTTTTATTTCCAGTTTTTTTGTTTTTATATGTATGAGCGCATCATTTTCAATCTCTTTGTCAACAATCTCATCTTCATAGGAGATCGTTATTTTCCCACTTTTAAGATAAGATGACTCAATCACTTTCTGGGCTTGTGGTGAAAGGCTTTTGTCATAGAGTGAATCACTTCGTACTAACAGTGTAATATGTTTTACACTTTGCATTTTGTTCAGTGTCTCCATGAGTTCCAAGCCTATAGGACCTGAACCTACTATGACCACTTCTTTGTTATCTATACCTTCTGCTATCTTTGTACAGTCAGATGCATTTCTAAAAACAGTAGCATTTTTAAGGGTAGTGATGTCAAAGAGTGTTTGGGGAATAGAACCAGTTGCAATGATGAGTTTGTCATAAGAGAACACAGAGTGCTCGGAGAATATTCTTTTTGATTTTTTATCTATCGAAAGTATCTTTTCATTCAGGGCGACTTGTACAGTTGGGTCAAGAGCTAAAGAGATCTCTTCTATGGTTGCACTTTTGTCCACAAGTGCACATAAATGTATCCTGTCATAAGGAGAATATACTTCGTCAGACACGATCAATACATCTACATCTGATGCCAGTTTTTTAATATGGTTGGCCATATACACTGCAGCTATACCACCACCTATGATTACTATTCTCATACTATCACCTTGTCTTATTATATCCAATTCCTTACAGGGTTTAGATCAAAATATCATTACTATTATATACTTTTTACTTTTCTGTACATTAGCCATTTATCTACCTCCATTACAAGAACAAGACCAATAGCGATCACGGCAAGTTCCAACCAGATATCAAATGAGACAGGTTGCGTTGAAAGTACGTTTTGCATAAAAGGGATATGCATACATGCGATATGTAAAAGTTGCGTAAAAATGACTAGAGAGATAAGTGCAATACTATTTTTATATGAGATCTTATGTAAGTAGTTATATTCAGTTCTAGAGTTGAATACATGTACATTTTCAAAAAGTACCATAAGAAGCAGTACTATATTTCTTGCACTCTCCACACTCTCACCACTTTGTAATAAAATATAAAATAGGAGAAAAGAGACAATACCGATATAGAGACCACCAACCATAATACGTCTAAGCATGAGTTTGTTGAAGATAGGTTCTTTTGGAGATCGCGGGGTCCTTTTTAAAAGCCCTGGTTCGGCAGATTCTAAGCCTAACATGACATCTTGTATACCGTTAGTTACAAGATTAAGCCATAGAAGTTGTACCGGAAGCAGTGGTAAAGGCATCCCTGTTATAAATGAAAGTATCACTAAGACCAACTCAGCAAAGCCTGTAGATATAAGTAGGTAGATCACTTTTCGTATGTTGTCATGTGCGCGTCTTCCTTCTTCGATACCATCGACTATAGAAGCAAAATTATCATCAGTTAAAATGAGGTCACTGGATGCTTTTGCAATGTCAGTACCACTTTTACCCATAGCCACACCAATGTTAGCATGTCTGAGAGCAGGGGCATCATTGACACCATCACCTGTAACTGCGACATAGTGTCCAAGAGATTGATAGGCCATAACGATCTTCATTTTTTGTGCCGGTGTTACACGAGAGAAAACACTTTTATCTTTTAACTCTTCAGCTTTTGAACCACTCTCTTCCCAAGCCAGCAACTCTTTTTCACTCATCACTTCCTTTTCAGAAGAGGCAATACCAAGCTCTTGCGAAATAGAGAGGGCTGTATTGGGATGATCTCCTGTGATCATAACCACTTTAATGCCTGCTTCTTGAGCCTTCTTGATGGCATCTGGACTCTCTTCTCTCACAGGGTCAATGATGGCTACAAATCCAAGATAGGTAAAGTTCTTAAGATTGATAGTAGATTCATCGGATGACTCTTTATATGCAAGTGCGATGGTTCTGTATCCTTTAAGGGCCCATGCATCTACATCAGACAAGATCTCTTTTTGCTCTTCTGGTGTTACATTACAGTGTTCAAGTACAGTTTCAGGAGAACCTTTGCTAAATTGAAAAATAGTATCATCCAATTCCATCATCACTGCAGAAAAACGATTGACAGGTTCATAAGGTATCTCGTCGATTTTTCTATATGATCTTGCATTTGTGATATATGATTCATCTGCATTTTCAGCGAACTGTGCCAAAGCGATATCTACCTGATCACCAAAAAAATCAACACTACCTTCCTTGGATTGTTCATAACGTATTTCATTGCAAAGAATTGAAGCCAGATAGACTTTATCATGAACATCATTGAGTGTGTTGGTGTCATAGACTTGATTTGGGGAGATGAAGTACTCTACAC
>NZ_JBATIY010000146.1:0-1527 GCF_049668085.1 Sulfurovum sp.
GTATCAGGCATATTGTGTGTGATAGAGTAAAACCCTACTTTTTCACAAGCTTTTGCTTTCATTTTAACATATGCATGACTTGCAGGATCATCACCTATAAGGATAACTGCGAGTCCAGGAACAATGTTTTTTTCTTGTTTGAGTTTTTCTACTTCTGTAGTTACAGTAGTTTGCACTTTCTTGGCTAAAGATTTACCATCGATGAGTTGCATAGAGTGCCCTTATATTTTTTATTGTATTATATCAAAAATACTTTAGGCAATGCAGCAGTTTTGCCCTATTGTGGAGTAAGGTTGATACTATCATGAGACTACTATGGATGTTATTGCCTTTAATGTTATCGGGGCAGGAAGATTTCATTTCCCATTATGAATATGGCGAAATGCTCTATGCCAACCCAAGAGGAGTAAGCTGTGCCCAATGTCATGGTGAAAGTGGTGAAGGACAAACTATTGTTGAGTTCAGAGATATTCATGGAAAACAAGCATTAAAGGGTTCGGATATACGTAGAGATACGATCGATGATATGATCAAAGCGCTAAATACTTATCATAAGATCATGCCTCGGTATTATCTTACAGATGAAGAAGTGAAAGCCATTTATGATTACCTTCAAAAGAAAAATGAAGCCTATTTATCAACCTTTAAAGAGACGAATACTACACAATAATTTGCTATAATGATTTTTATACCATTATGAAGGATCATTTATGAAATTCACTACATCTCTTAGCGTACTGCTGTTAACTGGAGGTTTTGTTCATGCTTCCTCTCTTGCAGTATATCAGGATAACACTTTTTACAATTTCACCCCGAAAAATAATTTTATAGGTTTTACACGAAATATTAAAGTGAAATGTGAAGGTACGACTCTACCGCTCTCTGTCACGTTGTCTTGTCCTGCAGAGGATAGATTATGTCAACTTTTGACAAATTGGAAAGAGACAGAACAAAAAGTAGAAACCGTTCAATCAAATACTAAGGTACTAGAGAAGCTTATTTCACTTCCTCAGCCTACTACGTTTGATGCTAATGCCTGGATAGAATCAGCAAAACATATAGGTGAAGAACAAGCAAGACTTTTAACACTAGAGAGGTCATTGAATGAAGAGGTTCAAATTTTACAAAGAAAGTTTCAAAAACAGGCACCTACTAAAAATGCACTGCAAACGACACAAACATGTAATAAAGAGATAGAACTTACTCTCCCTCGTGGGTATGTCTCTTTTTCTACACACTATGAGGCAAATATTGAAGATGAAAAAGAAGTAACAGTGACCCAATATCTCTCTGTTTCAAATAGGAGCGGTATAGATATTCATGCAGACAATGCGATGTTCTTTTATCGTTCTGCAAATCAATATGTACATCCAATCCATTTTCGTCCATGGGTAGTGAGTAAGTATGAACCCCCAATACAAAGAAAGTCTAAAAGTGCTATGTCTAAAAGAGCAAACATGGATATGGCTATGATGGCGGAAGAAAGCATGGTCCCACAAGTGGCTATGTCTGCTCCAGTCGCTTATT
>NZ_JBATIY010000147.1:0-12396 GCF_049668085.1 Sulfurovum sp.
ATGATTAGCTGTAGATAGGGTGTTCATAGGGGAGGCCATTGCTGTCATGTCTCCCACATAAATAGTTCACAACGTTCATTTTCTCACTCCCATACCTAACAATATCCACCCCATATTTATCTAATTCTAAGTGACATATGTAGTTGAATAGGCTGGGTAACTATACCATTGGTGCATTTGTTTTATGTTTCTTTGATATAGTGCAGAATAAAGATGAAGATTCCTATGATCAAGTGGGTTATATAGGGACATGGTTGTTGTAATTTTCACATATATGTACGTTTTTAAAATAAGGAAAATCTATGAAATCAACAAATAAAGCTTCTGTAAAAGTAGAGACGCTCTCCGATCTCGCGTTGTTTGCAGATTATTCATTCGTGGACACGCTAAGTCCTGACCCTGAAGCCACTGAAGACGGTTTTGATCACGCTCCGAGACAAGTCTTTAGTGGACATTTTGTCCCTGTGAAACCTACGCCGATCCAAGATCCCAAGTACATCGCGCATAGTAAAAACTTCTTTAGCGAGCTTGGCTTTAGTGATAATTTAGCAACATCAGAGGATTTTATGCGAATGTTCTCCGGCGATACTTCGCACTTACCCGAGCGCTTGCGTCGACTTGGCTGGGCAACAGGGTATGCACTCTCCATCTACGGAACCGAATACTATGAACAGTGTCCTTTTAAAACGGGTAACGGATATGGTGATGGTCGTGCCATGTCCATCCTTGAAGCGGTGATCAACGGACAGCGCTGGGAGATGCAGCTTAAAGGAGGCGGTAGAACACCTTACTGCCGGGGTGCTGATGGTCGTGCCGTCTTGCGTTCAAGTATTCGTGAGTTTTTGGCACAAGATCATATGCATGCACTGGGCGTTCCGACATCACGCTCTTTGAGTCTGTACACCTCAGAAACAGAGACGGTAAAACGGCCATGGTTTACAAGAGGATCGTACTCAAAAGACCCCGAAGTTATGATTGATGAAGCCGTTGCTATCACAACACGGGTTGCCCCTTCGTTTATTCGAGTGGGTCAACTTGAACTTTTCGGTCGTCGTGCACGTAAAAATGAGCATCCAAAAGCGATGGAGGAGCTTGAAAAACTGGTGTTGCACTTGATCGATCGTGAGTACAGTGATGTCATCGATGCGCATTTACCAATCGAAGAGAAAGTACTTGTACTGGCACACGAGTTTCGAAGTCGACTCACTTCGTTGGTGGCAAACTGGATTCGTGTTGGCTACTGTCAGGGAAATTTTAATGGCGACAACTGTGCTGCAGGGGGCTTTACCCTTGATTACGGCCCATTTGGGTTTATAGATATGTTTGACCCGAAATATCAGCCGTGGACGGGCGGTGGAGTGCACTTCTCATTTTTAAATCAACCTCAAGCTGCTGAGCGTAATTTTAATATGTTCTGTTTGGCGTTAAAGCCGCTCCTGGAGTCGAATCAGGATGCTCTGGATCAGTTGGATGAGATTCGAAAGGGCTTTGCCCGAGTCATGCAGGGGCAAATGATAAAGATGTGGGCTTCCAAGCTTGGGCTAAAAACTTTTAATGCATCACTCTTCAATGAACTTGTACCGCTTATGATAGAAACCTCTGTCGATTATACGATCTTCTTTCGAGAACTCTCCACGATACCTGAAGATATAAGTCCCCTTGTAAAAAGTTTTTATAATGATTCGTTTTATGATGAAAAGATTTTAAAAAGTTGGTCAGAGTGGCTAGAAAAATGGAAATCACTCATTCATACTACAAACCCCGCCGACATCAATGCCACTTCGCCTGAAGCCCGTGAAAAGCTCTCAAACCAAATGAAACAGGTTAATCCAAAATACACTTTGCGAGAGTGGTTTCTTGTCCCTGCCTATCAACAAGCCACAAATGGAGACTATACACTTATTAAAGAGTTGCAAGAAGTGATGACAAACCCATATGAGGAACAATCTAAAGAGATAGACGAGAAATACTATAGAGAAAAGCCCTCTGAGTACTTTGAAATTGCCGGCATATCACATGTCACTTGTTCGTCGTGATTTTTGATGCATTCTTAAATTAAAATTACAACAACAAGTTTACACTCCAATCGACGACGATGGAATGAAGTAACATTATCTAGTCGTCATTATGCAGTTGTCCAGTAAATTCAAATCCAAACTTCATTTTGTTGGCTATTTCTTCTTGTACTTCGTCTATGAGGTCGTCAGCTCTTCCTTCTATTTGGTCTATGAACATTTTTTGTTCTCTTTCTCGTTTAAAGGTATGTACCTTGTAAGATTTATCGGCACCATGTTCTTCTATAAACTTTTCAATCGTATCTTCCCATATGAAGGTTAGTTCATGTTCTATGGTCTGTGGTTCTTCATCACCAGGCAGGGTGTAGTTAAACGCTACATCATCTGTGTAGGTTATGACCTCATACGCTTTATTTTCTTTTTGAGACGTTACTTCATTGTTTGTCATGATTATGTCCTTTAGTATATGTTGTTTTTTAACTGTTATATCAAAGATAGCTTTAAATAGGATAAATTTTATCCTATTTGCTTTTTTTGTTCCAAGATAGTAATCTTTTGTATCACTTTTTTAGACTTTGAAACTCTACACGATCATCAAACGTAACATCTAATTTTTAACAAATTTCATAATATAAATGTTATAAAATTTGTTAGATTATAAGTTTATGCTTCACCGGTCATTTTCAGAAAAAAAATATTTTTTATATGCTCTTATCTTGTTCCCAAATTTCTTCTATACTTGTGACAGCTTAAAAGAAAAGGAAAACAATGAATAAATTTACAATAGTCATTTGGGGGTCTGATAGGCATAAATTCAATTCACCTGAAAGACGTTATAACAACAAAAGAATATGTGCCACTGGTAATATAAGTTCTTATCGAGGAATTCCTCAAATTGTTGTGACCAATAAAAGTCAATTGAAATAAAATGAATAGAACTCTACGATCCCTAAAAGTTAAATCCATGAACCTATACCTTAGTTACCGTTTAGGGGTTTATACCTTAGAAGAATATCAAGAACATATTAAGACTTTAGATGACGAAATAGATAAGCTTGAACTACATGCACTTAATCGTCATCTTCAGGACACTCCTGCTTCTGAAAGATCATCTTTAATACCTCTTGATTAATGAGAACATCTTCCAATGGAGCACTGTAGGCACTTACTGTATCATTTTCTATATTTGAATCATTAAGATGGGTGAGATGTATAGCCTCTACAAGCTTTCTCCCACCATCAAGCAAGGGTGTTGAACCTACTTCAATGATAGTGTCTTGATTGGCTATCAGATGCGCATAATATCGAAGAAAGAGTAGTGATGCTACTTTTTCATTGTATGCAAAAAAACCAATTGGAAAACTACAAGCTTCTTCTTCAAATGTGGCTATGTCATTTTCCGTTACGTCATTTACTTGAATCTCAAATGAGATGATCTTCTTAAATACATCAGGTTTTAAACGAAGCGTAAAAAATGCTCCCATGAATTGACCTTCATGCTCTGCTATCACAAACAGACTTGCAGGATGTAATGCCCAGGATTTTAAATGATCTATATCTATGTTAAAAAAGTTGTTGGTCAGTCCAGCAAGGATAGCATGTGGCATTTCTAACATGATATCCAGATCTTTATAACTACGTATATGGCTAATCTTTATATCATCAACAGTAAAAGCTTTTGTTGGGAATTTCAGTATATGTTCTTTAGAATGTCCAATAAGATTTCGTATCCCAACCCTGCAGAGTTCATCTTCAACATTATCCATATCGTAAAAGCACGGAAAGAAGTGCGTAGAGTACTTTTTGAAGAGTTTGATGATACTTACTTGTCTTGATAGACTAGGACGAGTAGTACCACGTTCCCATCTGCTTAATGTACTTGGATTCAAGCCTGAAAACTCATCATTAGCGTTATAGAGTTCTTGTACAAGCTGCTCTTGTGTTAGGCCATAACGTTCACGACAGGTTTTTAGGTAGTCATTAAACTGCAAGTGTTCACCTCTTTTCAATATACAAAAGTATAGCAAAGATATGGTTTGAGATGGAGGTGGTCATTTTTAGAAATATTTTATTTTGGATATGCCCTTATCTTCATTTCTAAATCATCATATACTGTACATATATTAGAATAGATAGGAGATCCAAAGTGACATTAAAATTATTTAAAAAAATGATAGATACAAATAGTAATAACCCTGAAGAGCTTTTGTCTCTTCTTGAAAATGCTTGGGATGATAGAGCTGTTGATATGTTGCAATATATCCATATTAGATCAGATATAAAGATGCAGTACTATCATGATCTGGCACAAATAAAAGAGCAGGCTATACAGAATATGAAGATTGATATATTGGAAAACTTCAAGGAGAGAGATACACTTACAGAACAAATTTTGAAAAATATAAAAAGAGGATAGGCTAATTATATTTTTTATAGGGAACTCTCAAAACTATATTACCACCTCTCTTTATTGAATAATTCATTTATACTTGTAGTTTATTAAATTAAAGGATTGCAATGGAATTAATATTACTTTTATAGCGGTTTTCCTCTTTTTTTTAATCGGTCTTTTAGTTAAAAATACTGAAGGAAAAACACATAAATATACTGGAGCACAAAGGCTGAAGTTAAAGAACACATAGAAGATCTTCCAGAGGTTAAGGTCAAACACGTCATTGACGGCAATACGGTAGTTGTCGTTAAAAAATGGCAAAATATCCCCAATTGTTGCTTTCTCATTTTTTCTTTTTTCCTTCAAATAATAACTCTAAGATGCTATAAGTACTAAATTCGATAAAATACAACTCATATAAAAGTTTCAAAAGAAAAAGGTTTAATGATAATGAGTGAGAGTAAAGATTTTTTACGCACAATAGTTGAAGAGGACTTAAAGTCAGGCAAGTATAAAGAGGTTGCGACAAGGTTTCCTCCAGAACCTAATGGGTTCCCACATATTGGACACGCTAAATCTATCTGTATCAATTTTGGTATTGCAGATGACTATCATGGTCACTGTAACCTTAGAATGGATGATACCAATCCAACTACAGAAGACACGAAATACGTTGAAGCTCTAAAAGATGCTGTAGAGTGGCTTGGATTTAATTGGGATGGCAATGTTCGATATACTTCTGATTATTTCCCTAAGCTATATGATTATGCTGTTGAACTTATTAAAATGGGTAAGGCATACGTTGATAGTCTCAGTGAAGATGAGATACGTGAATATCGTGGAACGGTAACGGAACCAGGAAAACGAAGCAAATACGCTGAGCGTTCTGTTGAAGAAAATCTAGACCTTTTTGAAAGAATGAAAAAGGGTGAATTTAAAGATGGTGAGCATGTACTAAGAGCTAAGATCGATATGTCTGCTGCCAATATGAAAATGAGGGATCCTCTTCTGTATCGTATTAGGAACGCACATCATTATAGATCAGGTGATGAGTGGTCTATTTACCCAATGTATGACTTTGCACATTGCCTGTCTGATTATATTGAAGGCATAACTCACTCCATTTGTACATTAGAGTTTGAGAACAACCGTGCTATTTATGATTGGATACTTGATACTCTCGGGTTAACGTCGTCACGACCTTACCAGCATGAGTTTGCAAGATTGGGGATCAACTATACAGTGATGAGTAAACGAAAGCTTTTAGAGCTGGTTGAAAGTGGACAGGTTAGTGGATGGGATGACCCTCGCATGCCTACGATCGCCGGATACAAAAGAAGAGGGTATACGCCAGAATCTATTTTGAATTTTTGTGATCAGATAGGTATAGCAAAAGCAAATTCAATGGTTGATGTTGCACAGCTTGAATTTTGTATAAGAGATGATCTCAATACAAAAGTGCCTCGTGTACTATGTGTGCTTGACCCGCTCAAAGTTACGATCGAAAACTATGAGGGCACTGAAGAGATCGATGCGCCATACTATCCTCATGATGTGCCTAAAGAGGGTTCAAGAAAGATACCGTTCTCAAAAGAGATCTATATCGAGCGTGATGACTTTATGGAGAACCCTCCAAAAGGCTATTACCGTCTTACACCTGAACAGCCAGTGAGACTTAGACATGCTTACATCATTACTTGCAAAGAAGTGATCAAAGATGCTGATGGTAATATCACAGAGATAAAAGCAGAGTATCATCCAGACTCTAAAAGTGGTTCAGATACGAGTGGTATCAAGGTGAAAAGTGCTATCCAGTGGGTAAGTGCAAAAGAGGCTAAAGTAGTAGAAGTAAGACTTTATGACAGACTGTTCAAAGATGAAGCCCCTGAGGGAGTAGAAGATATCAACCCTGATTCTTTAAAAGTGATTCAAAATGCTCTTATAGAACCAGCTGTAATCACTGAGAAACCTGACGAGAGATTCCAGTTTGAAAGACAAGGGTATTTTTATGCTGATCCCATTGATTACACGGATGAAAAGCCTGTGTTTAATAAAATTGTCAGTCTTAAAGACTCCTGGACTAAAAAGAAAAAAGCAGTTGAACCTGCATCTGAACCTCAAGCTAAAAAAGTGCAAGTAGATGGTGAAGTAGCACCTATGAGTGAATCTCAGCAGGCACTATTTGATAAGTTTACTGGTGAACTTGGACTGAACAGTGAAGTAGCTAATACACTAGCGCGTGATGAGAAACTATCTAGTTTTTACGAAGATGCTTTATCCGTCAATAACAGCCCGGTAACTATTGCTAACATTGTGGCAAATGAAGTGGCTAGAGAACTCAAAGAGAAACAAGCAAATGAGCTTGAATTTAATGCAAAACAAGTAGCTGAGCTTGTTCAAATGGTTGATGATGGGACAATTTCAAGTAAAATTGCAAAACAAGTATTTGAGCAGATGGCTAAAAACGGAGAAAACCCAATACAAATCGTTGAAGCTAAAGGACTTGTGCAGATAAGTGACCCTTCTAAAATTTCACCTATTATTGATGAAGTTATTGCTAAAAATCCAGATAATGTCGCTAAGTTTAAAGCAGGTAACACCAAACTTTTAGGCTTCTTTGTCGGTCAAGTTTTAAAAACTACAGGGGGCAAAGCAAACCCAAAAGTAGTGAATGAACTTGTGGCTGAAAAGTTAAAATAATCAACTCAAAGAAATAGGAAGAAAAATGTATCCAGGATCAAAAATAAGAGAAGGCTTCTCAATGAAAATTAGCGGGGTCCACCTTAATCGTCCAGACTTGCATAATATAGCGGCAGAATTGGGTATTGGCACTAGAGATGTACTTACAAAAGATGGCATACTTACCATTTACAACACATCTGAAGTATGCCAAGAAATTATAGATGATAATGCTTTAGCCTCATTCGTCTCAATGGCCCTCAATATTTCTGCTGAAGATATCAGTGATATCAAAGAAGTGATAGAAGAACCTGTAAAAATAGAGTTTGATCCCAGTGATTTCGAAGATGACGAGGACGATGAATAGCCTCGTTAGTAGCTTTATATAACCAGCCTAGTAATGATGTTACTCAGCATCCTCTTCATCTTTAGCGATCTCTTCACGTATTTTATCCATATCAAGTCCTTTAACATGAGTGATGAGCTTATCAAAGGCTTCTTCAGGTAGGGAACCTGCTTGATTAAGTAGGATGATACCATCTCTGACTACCATAATTGTTGGGATAGATTGGATACCGTATTGTCCTGATATAGCTTGTTGTTCTTCTGTGTTGACCTTTGCAAAAACGACATCAGGGTAGTTTTCTGATACTTTTTCAAAAATGGGAGCAAACTGTATACAAGGTCCACACCACGATGCCCAAAAGTCGATAATAACTATTTCATTATTATCAAGTGTTTCGTTAAAGTCTTTTGTTGTTAGATCTATACATGCCATAGTTAGTCCTTTTATATTTGAATGGAGTATAACATAGCGATTGTTTTTGCTCACTTAATGTTATCACTTAGATTATGAATGTTCTAATTCAGGGTGTTCATTACAGGGGGCTAAAGCTGCCGTGAGCAGTTGATTATTATCTTAAATTAGATAGTATTCATAAGATATTAGTTATACCGAATATCAAATATACGATGCTAAGTACATGTACGACAGTGGTTATAAATGGTATTGGTTTTTTTACGAATATGACACTTTAGTGTATAAAGTGGTTGCTTCACCTTATTGATCATTTAGAATAAATGATCGATGCTTCATAAAATTATAAAAAAGGATAGAAAAAAAATGAGTTTTAATAAGATAATGACAGGGTTTCTACTTACTTTAGCATTCCTCTCAACGACGGTTATTTATGCTGAAGAGGCACTTAAAGAACCTGTAGCATTAAGTACAGAAAATGCTGATATTTCATCCAAGCAGCTTAATCTGATGATCAATCATTTAACTTCAGATGAACTTTTCGTCGAAGCCGATGGATGGTTAAAATACTTGAAAGAAGCAGTAAGAAAAGTGAATCAGTCCAAGCTTTCCATACAAGAAAAGAATGCTGAAATAGATGCCTTAAAGGCACTGGATACGAATGAGACAACAGCAGAGGAAAAGGAAGATATACAGCAGAAAGTTAATAAAGCAAAAGAAGAGAAAAGTATTCTTCTTGAGAAGGAAACAAAGCTTATCGAAAAAAGACAGCTCATGGTGAATCGTCTTGATACAGTATTGGAAAACATCAATGACAAAATTGGTGTGGATATCAAGGGTAATGAGTTGGATAAAGTACTTCCTTATCGCCGCTATATAAATAGTGTAAGTGGTATTGCTTTAGAAGTGACCGATGCTGAATCTGCATGGACAATTATTTACGGATGGGTTATGTCTGAGCAGGGAGGTATACATTGGCTTATAAATCTGGTTAAATTTATTGTTATCATTTTAGTTGCCTTTTTTGTGAGTAATCTATTCAGAAAAGGTGTAAAAAGAGCTCTTGAGCTTTCTCATAGCAATTCAAAACTGCTAAATGACTTTATCGCTAACATCATCCATAAACTGGTAATGCTTGTAGGACTTCTTGTTGCCCTTGCCGCACTGGACATAAATGTAGGACCAATTATGGCAATGGTAGGTGCTGCAGGTTTCGTTGTTGCATTCGCACTTCAAGGTACCCTCAGCAATTTTGCCAGCGGAATCATGATCATGCTTTACCGTCCTTATGATATAGGTGATGTTGTAGATGTTGCAGGTAGTATAGGAACTGTACAGTCTATGACACTGGTATCTACAAGTATCGTGACTGCAGATAATAGACTGATGGTTGTTCCGAACAACTCCATATGGGGAAACATCATCACCAATGTGACTCACAGTCCTACACGCCGTGTGGATATGACCTTCGGAATAGGCTATGATGATGATATCGAACAGGCTCAAAAGGTTATGGAGGAGGTCCTTGCAGAACATCCATTGGTACTTAAAGATCCTGAACCTACGATCAAAGTACATGAACTTGCAGATTCTTCAGTAAACTTTATATGTCGTCCATGGGTTAAAACAGCTGACTACTGGACTGTGTACTGGGAAGTAACCCGTGCTGTTAAAGAACGTTTTGATGAGAACAAGATCTCGATTCCTTATCCACAGATGGATATCCACCTAGATCCTGCTAAAGACTAAACAAGATATTTAAAGGAAAGCAGATGAAAATAAATAAGGCAATTACTTTTTGTATCTGCGGTATTGTTGTTAATTGAGCTAACCATTTAAATTTCAATGCCCGTATATATAAGGGATTTATGGGGTAGGGCATTGATTTCTAGTCTCCTCCCGACCCATACATATAAACGACGCTCTCAGCAAATATACTCAAGCCTTCTAGAGATACTTATTACAACAATGATGATCAACCTCTTGTATGAAAACAATCATTGACGGTAGATGCTTTGAAATGAAATTGACATAATTCTGACATTTATTTAATATAATTTGCTCATATCAAAACATGGGAGTGAGAAATGGGAGAAAGAGTACAGGAGGTACTAAACGATAAAATACTTTTGATGATAAGTATATCTACTTTTTTTACATATATGGCTACTGCTATACTGCTCTATCAAGCGTAACAAAGACTTACATAAGGGATGCGTACAGGATCCGTTTAAAATACCAGTAGCACCCACAAAACTGAAAATCAAGTTGGCAGAATGTTATTTGCCTTTTAGCCCTGTCACTTGAAGTAAAGCATTTGCTGCTTTTCCGTTATCAACAAGCTCATTAAGCATATTGTACTCAACGCCACCTACTCTTATTTTTACGTTATAAAGCTTTTCTCCGGGAACCGGGTCTATATATACAACTTCTACTAAGCTCAAATTTACAAACACTTCAGAAGTACTGTCGTCCGTGTGATAACATTTTATAAAACTCATTTTTATTCCTTTTTGTTTAGGTAGAAGATTATACTTAAAGCTACCTAAAGTTTAGTCTTAACTATATTAACCGCAGCTTCTATCTGCTGCGTATTAGAACTCTATATGTTATTCATATGAATCCATTTCCTATTTAAACACCACTATTTGAATAATTTTCTTTCATATCCATAGATGTCATTTCTAAATTGGGCTATGCCGTCATCATCTATCCAAGCGGTATGATATTCTACATAAACTGGAATCTGATTCTCTAGAGTGACCCATTGATTCTTGTCTGTATCATATTCATATCCTAATTCGTTTAAAAGTGCTAATGGTTTTTCCAATCGTATACAGCCATGAGAAAATGCTCTTCTATGTTTATTAAATAGCGACTTTGCAGGGGTATCGTGCATATAAACATTATATTTATTGGGGAATAAAAACTTCACTAAACCCAAAGCGTTTTTTGCACCTTCTTTTTGATACAGTTTTCCTTCACTATTATAAGCGAACCCTTCTTTTTTTAAATAGCTTTCTGATTTATCTGCATACTCATTACGATATATCGATGGTGGTACATTCCATCTTGGGTTTTTGACGATATATTGCATTTTTCTATTAAATACAGGAGTTCTCATTTTGCTTTTACCTACAACGATCTTCATATTTAATATGGGTTCATTATCGTCATAATAATGCATTTTGAATTCAGGAATATTGACCAAGACATAATTTGAACCTTTTGGGCTTGAAATTCTTTCCCATACCAAATTCTTTTTTACTTTTGTGATGATACTTGAGATAGATCTCTTTAATGCTCTTTTTGTATTCGGACCTATCTTCCCATCAACTTCCAAGCCATTTCTTCTTTGATATTCTAGAACTTCAGCCTCAAATTCTGGGCTATAGTCCGAATTTTCTTCAAGTCTAGCAGACTGCAGTAGATTGAATACTTTTTTAATCCTTATGATATCTTCTGCATCATCCCCCTTGAATTGTGGCGGCGTGTATTCTGTTCTGATAGTGTATAGGTAATCCAGGTATTTTTTTAAATCAGTATATCTTTTTGTCTGTGGCATAAGATCCATTGTATAACGATAGATATCACCATTACGTAGGGCGTTTTGTATCTCACTTTTACGGATCGTTCTATAGGAATGTTTATCTCCCCTGAATCTGGAGTAGTTTAGATTACCGTTTAACAAACATTGAGATATCTGGTAGTCTGTCTTACCCTGGCACAGACTATATCTTTCCTGGTAGTTTTTTAAACCCTCATCAGGGGCTGAAGCAAATATAAATGTATGTATGAGTATAAATATAAATATTGTTTTTTTCATAATACTGTAACCTTTGAATTTAATACAGAATGAGAACCAAGTTCAAATAAAATATTTATAAGTATAGCAGATAACAAAGCCTTCAACTATTCAAAAACGGTAAAAATATATATGAAATTCAATATATCTTCACATTTTTTTCACAGTAATAGAGCATAATACATTTAAATGATATAATAATCTTATAATAATTATCATATATTAAAATATAAAAGGAGTTTTTGTGAAGTTGTTTATACTAGCCTTAGTGTTTATTCTTTCTTCCTCTTCCCTGTCAGCTTTTTCATTTAATGGCTGGCATTCGGGAATGACACTTGAGAATGTGCAGGAAGCAAATCGTCTTGAATATAACAAGAACTTTAAAAGTGCGACATGTAGCGGCACTTGTAGAGATATTTATTTTACAGAAAATATTCTTGGAGCAGAAGCCAAGATCACGCTTCATTTTACATTAAACGGTAAAATGCTTTACAAAGTAGAAGTGCTTTGGGGTTCTGGTATCAAAGAAGAGGATATGCAAAGATTTACCGATGAACTTACTGCATTTTTGGACAAAAAGTATGGTGAAATTAAAGTAGGTATCCGTCCAAACTATAATGGATTTGATACGTTAAAAGAAAAAAAATGGCAACCTGAACCAAACACGGAAATAGTTGCAAGGAAGGGACTTTCATCTTTGGCACTTATTCTTACGGACATAGAGCTTGAGAGTAACCATGCTTTTGAA
>NZ_JBATIY010000148.1:0-3088 GCF_049668085.1 Sulfurovum sp.
AGGTGATACAATGAGAGTTTCCATCACCGGTGAACTCGAAGAAGAGATCAAAGTCGGGAAAGCCATACTTAAAGACAGCGGCAGGATAAAAGAAGGGTTGAATATCATCTCCTGTCCTACCTGTGGACGCATAGAGGCTGACCTGGTGAGCGCTGTAGCAGAAGTGGAAAGAAGAACGGGACACATTAAAACACCTATGGATGTTTCTGTGATGGGTTGTGTGGTCAATGCTATAGGTGAAGCTAAACATGCAGATGTGGCTATAGCGTATGGCAAGGGTTCAGGACTAGTGATGCTTAAAGGGGAAGTGGTTGCAAGACTTCCTGAAGAAGAGTTAGTGGAGAGGTTTGTGCAAGAAGTAGAGAAATTCGCAGAGGATAATAAATAATGGAAAATATGTACAACTTAAACATAGAAAGAGCAGTACTCTCTGCGATTATCTTTGATCCTGAAACGTATGAAGAGATCGCTGCCAAGCTAAAACCACATGATTTTTATCTGCCTTTTCATCAGCATGTTTTTGCTGCGATGGAAGAACTTTCTGTAGAAGAAAAACCGCTTGATGATGAGTTTTTACGTTCTAAACTGAATAGTATGGGTAAGTTTGATGAAGTAGGGATGCTTGACTTGCTTTCCGCAAATCCTATTACTAACACTGCTGCATACCTCAAAGAGATCAAAGCAAAGTCAAGTAAAAGGGCTTTGGCAACACTTGCAACAGAGATCAAAAAAGTGACTATCGAAGATGATCTACCTGCTGAAGAGGTGATGAATCTGGTAGAGAAAAAACTCTATGAAATCACACAAAATTCAACTTCTGATGATTTTAGGGAATCCAAAGAGATCACCTTATCCATGATGGCTGAGATAGAACGTCTAAAAGCACTTGGAAACTCCAAACTCATCGGTACAGATACAGGATTTAGAAACCTCAATGATAAAACTTCCGGTTTTGGTAAAGGGGACCTGGTGATCATCGCAGCACGTCCTGCGATGGGAAAATGTTTAGGTAAAGGCACTAAAGTACTTATGTATGATGGTAGTCTCAAACAAGTAGAAGATGTTATGGTCGGCGATAAACTGATGGGTGATGATTCTACTCCAAGAAATGTACTCTCACTTGCTAGAGGCAGAGAAGAGATGTATTGGATTCGTCAAAATAAAGGTATTGACTATAGGGTCAATAAATCACATATACTTTCACTTAAACGATCTCGTAATGAGGGTATACATAAGCATGGCGATTTGTTAAATATAGAAGTATCGGAATATATAAATAAAAGTGCTAAATTTAAGTCGAATTATAAAGGCTACAAGGTAGCCGTAGAATTTAGTGAAATACCTTTAGATATCGAGCCATATTTTTTAGGATTGTGGTTGGGTGATGGAAGAAAGAGTGACATACATATAGCTACTGAAGATGATGAGATTGTTGAATACCTGCAAGACTATGCTTATAGACTTGACAAAAAGTTACATCGTTATGAAGTAATGGGTAAGTGTACGATGTATGGAATTACTAACATACAAAAAGAAGGTGCTTTAAAAGATTTAAGTCATTCTCTACAAGGTAAACTTAGAACACTTGGAGTAATTAATAATAAACATATCCCATCGATTTATTCACGAAATAGTACGAAACAAAGATTCGAAATTTTAGCAGGATTGATAGATAGTGATGGGTACTACGATGATACATATCATGTGATGGAAATAGTACAAAAAAGTAAAACATTGGCATACGATATTAAGTTTTTAGCTGATTCACTTGGATTTAGAGTGTCGTTGGTTAAGAAAAAAGCAACGATTAAATCTATAGGCTATGAGGGTGATGTGTATAGAATTCGTATCGTAGGACATTTGGATAAAATTCCTACTAAAATAGCACGAAAAAAAGCAAGAGGATTGATGTCAAATAGAGAGCATAGACATACAGGAATAAAAGTAGAGTATGATAAAGTAGATGACTATTATGGATTTGTACTAGATGGCAACCACCTTTTTTTACTAGAAGATATGACTGTAACTCATAACACTGCCTTTGTTCTCAATATGGCACTCAAAGCTATAGAACGTAATGAGGGTGTGGCATTTTTCTCTCTAGAGATGCCGGCAGAACAACTTATGCTCAGACTCCTCTCTGCAAAAACTTCAATACCGCTTCAGGCACTTAGAGTCGGTGATCTTAGAGATGAACAGTGGAGTCAGCTTTCTGCTGCGACCCAGGATCTCTCCACAAAAAAACTTTTTGTAGATGACGGCGGGTATGCAACGATTCATCATGTAAGAAGTAAACTTCGTAAACTCAAAGCACAGCACCCGGAGATTACTATAGCTATTATAGATTACTTACAGTTGATGAGTGGTGAGGGTAGAGAAGGAAGACAACAAGAAGTCTCTGAAATCTCAAGAGGGCTTAAACAGTTGGCCAGAGAACTGCAGATCCCTATCGTTGCACTCTCTCAGCTTAACCGTGGAGTGGAAAGCAGGGACAATAAACGTCCGATGCTCTCTGACTTGCGTGAGTCTGGAGCCATAGAACAAGATGCTGATATTATCCTCTTTGTTTATCGTGACGATGTCTATCGTGAAGCACAAGAGAAAGAAAAAGAGATGAAAGCTAAGGCTGAAGGTAAAGAGTATACTTCTGAGTTTAGAAAAAAACCTGAAGAAGATGCAGAGATCATCATAGGGAAGCAGAGAAATGGACCTACCGGTACAGTGAATCTCATTTTTCAAAAGAACTTTACACGTTTTGTAGATGCCCCGAATGGTCCAGCTTTTGAGATAGAATATGAAGATGCTGATATTCCTATGAATGTGGGAAATATAGACTTACCGACTATATAGTACGTAATAGAGCAAAGTTCTATTACGCTACCCTAGTGCTGTGTTTACTTACAACTTAGTTACGTTAAAGAGATAGGTACGAAAGAGACTTTTGATGCAGCTTGAAAAGCCCAAATTATTTCCTGAAAAGAAAACATTCGTTTGGGTAATGCTCTTTTTTATCTTTGTGATCCTCGTTAGACTCTTATTTGAATAGGAATCCTATCAAAGCTTTATTTCAAAACCTTTTTACTATACC
>NZ_JBATIY010000149.1:0-6370 GCF_049668085.1 Sulfurovum sp.
CCTGTATACAGTGCAATAAATGTGTTTCAGCCTGTCCCCATTCGGTCATACGCTCCAATGTCTTTGACATCTCCTTTATGGACCAAGCCCCTGAAGGTTTTACCTCCAAGTTGGCCAAAGGGAAAAAATTCGGTGAAAATGATCTTTTCAATATCTCCGTAGCAGTCGAAGACTGTACCGGCTGTGCCTTATGTGTTGAAGTCTGTCCAGCCAAAAATAAATCGCAGACCAATCTCAAAGCGATCAATATGGTACCGCTTGCCCCTATTAAAGAGAAAGGCATTGCACAATGGGATCACTTTCTCTCCCTGCCAACACTTGATCGCTCAAAACTTGATCATGATGATCTTAAAGAGTCACAGTTCCTAGAACCGCTCTTTGAATTCTCGGGAGCATGTCCTGGCTGTGGTGAGACTCCCTATATCAAACTTGCCTCGCAGCTATTCGGAGACCGTATGGTGATAGCTAACGCTACCGGATGCAGCTCCATCTACGGGGGGAATCTTCCTACAACACCATGGAAGAAAAATGATGAAGGTCGTGGACCTGCATGGTCAAATTCTCTCTTTGAGGACAATGCGGAATTCGGACTTGGATTTCGTCTGGCCATTGACAACCATACAGATCATAGCAAAAGCTTGCTCCAAGGTCTAAAGAACAACCTTGACAGCAATCTAGTTGAAACGATACTCAATGCGCCTCAACATGATGAAATACAGATCAACGAACAGAGAGAGCGGGTTAAGATCCTTAAATCTGCTCTTGAAAAACTTGAAAGCAGTGAAGCAAAATGTTTATTGGAAATATCAGATTATCTTGTCAAAAAATCTGTCTGGTGCATCGGTGGAGATGGCTGGGCATACGATATCGGATATGGTGGTCTTGATCATGTACTTGCAAGCGGTAAAAATGTCAATATTCTTGTGCTTGACACCCAGGTCTATTCCAATACCGGAGGCCAGCAATCAAAAGCAACCTTTACGGGTGCTGTCGCAAAATTCGCTGCAGGAGGAAAAGCAGGAATGCCAAAAGATCTCGCTGCAATGGCTATCAATTACGAAAATGTTTATGTGGCAAAAGTTTCATTGGGTGCAAACGACAAAGCAACAGTAAAAGCTTTTGTTGAAGCAGAACGCTATGATGGTCCTTCGATCATTATTGCCTATTCACACTGTGTCGCTCACGGCTATGATCTAAAATATGGTTTTGATCAGCAGAAACGTGCTGTTGACAGTGGCTTATGGCCTATATTCCGTTTTAATCCAGATAGGATCAAAGAGAATGAAAATCCGATGACACTTGATTACAAAGGACCGAAAATAGATGTCAAAGATTTTATGTACCGTGAGACCCGTTTTAAAATGGTAGAAAAAATGAATGTTGTTGCTGCAGGAGATTACCTCAAAACAGCGGCAAAGACAGCTCAATCTCTCTATAAACGGTATCAAAATCTGCATGAACATTATCAGCCAACACAAAAGGAGGTCTGACCATGGAACTTACGACTACTTATTTAGGGCTTGAATTAAAAAATCCCCTTATTGCCAGTGCTTCACCGTTAACAGCATCGCTTGATAGTATCAAAAAGCTTGAGGAGAATGGCATTGCCGCTGTGATAATGCATTCATTGTTTGAAGAAGAGATCAACCATGAGATTCATCAGATCGACCACTTTTTGCATATTCACAGCGATTCGAATGCGGAGGCAACCAGTTATTTGCCCAGTGAGGTAGATTTTGACAACCTGAACTCGGAACAGTATCTTGAAGAGATCAGAAAAATAAAAGGAGCTACCCAAATTCCAATCATCGCCAGTCTAAATGGTGTTTCTGCAGGAGGATGGGTAAAATATGCGAAAAAACTCCAGGAAGCAGGTGCGGATGCTTTGGAGCTTAACATTACCTATATTCCTACATCTATTGATATGGGGGGTAATGCAGTAGAACAAATGTATATTGATACTGTCGCGAAGGTGAAGGAACATATATCCATTCCCCTCAACGTCAAAATGAACGCTTATTTTTCGAGCCCTGCAAATATGGCCAAACGCTTTGTCGAGGCAGGTGCCAATGGTCTAACCATTTTTGATAATCCGGCACGTGTCGATGTTGATCTTGAACTTCTTACAGCTTTGCAGCGCGCCAATATCACCAGCTCTACCCATTTAAGTGAGACATTACGATGGTGTGCGATCCTTTATAAAAAACTTCCCTGTTCACTCTGTGCCAATACAGGCATTCACAGTGCAGAAGATGTGCTCAAAGCCATCATGAGTGGAGCAGATGTAGTGGCATTGGCGTCAGTGCTTTTAATGAAAGGTGAATCCGAAGTCGTTACTATACTGAATGAGATCACACAATGGATGGAAAAATACGAATATGACTCTATCACTCAGATGAAAGGGAGCATATCTCTGGCTCACACCGATAACCCAGCTGCTTATGAACGAAACTCATATATGTATGCATTACAGCAGTATCGTCGCTAAAATGAAGGTTGTATTTTTAGGGAATCATCATGAAGATGTCGATGTATAGGAGTCAATTTCCACATATCCATTTTATTGCATTATCCAATTCATTGAACGAAAAATGTTTAACTTCTGCATTTACAAAGTGATTTGCCACATGCTCAGCAATATCTGCTAATGGTGAATCTGTTACAAATGCTATAAAAGATACTTTTTTATGATGTTCTTTAATAAATTTCATATGTGCCGTAAATCCTGAGAATGAGTCCCATCCAGGGAATGACTCAACCTGTATAATAATACCGTTTAACTTCCCTGACTTTTCTATGTATCCATCGATACTCTTTGCAGCAGATTTAAAATCATCTTCTGCCAATGCCCCATCAGGCTTTAAGATGGCAATACCATTCGTTTTATCTAAATTGACATTTAACATCACTCTTTCCTTTTTATCTACATTCCAAAAATCATTATATCAAAAGTCTATGCCTCATGTAAAAAATATTTGTAGACATTACTTTTCAGAATTGTCACGAAGTTCTTTTAACTTTTTCTGATATTCTTCCACGTCACCATAAGATAAGAAGTCATCATAATACTTATGTTGAGAAATAACCTTTTTTGCATGTTTTATGGGACAAAAATAAAGTTCTGATCTACCGGAAATAGCTGAAGCATACAACATTAGACCATTGAAATAGGAACAATAGAGACAGTTTAGCTTCTCTATGGGATTTAAATACCCAAGGTAATGGTGATCAAAAAGCATATAATCGCTTCGTTTGATAAATGTAAACTTAAAGATTCTAAATACGACCTGTTGATAAACAAAAAGTATGATATCAAAGAGTATGGCAGGGATGACCATCCCATAGATAAGAGGTGCAGCAAGAAAATGTAAAAGAGGTACTTCTCTAAACCACGTTAAAAGGTTTTTCATATTCTCTTTTTGCTTCTCTAAAACCTCTTCTTCGAATGTAACATAACCATTCTTGATCTCATAGGAGATATGACTTTCGTGCTGAGCGATCTCTTCAGCAAGCTTTAACTTCATAGCTTCTATCTCTTCTACGATCTCTCTGATCTTATCATTCATAGATAACCCTTTTATGGCTCAAAATTCACATCTTATATATTATACATACATAACTCAATAGTTGGATGATACATTTTTGATATCATAATTTACAGAGGCAGAAATAGATGATCTTAAATACAAACCCTATACAGAAAATTGATTCCTAAAAGATTTTGCTCCATCTTTACTCGATTCAATCTGGTCAGAGATATCTTGAAATGAAAAACGAAGTTTGCTTTGCTCAATGGTCTCTATCTCTTTGATCTTATTAATATTGATCAGATAAGATCTATGAATACGTATAAAATCATATGACAACAATCTTTTTTCAAGGTCTGAGATCTTCTGTGCATAGTAAGAGAATCCCTTAGAAGAGCGCAGCATTACCTCACTAAGGTCTGCTTTGACATAGTAGACTTCTTCTGGTTTAAGCAGATAATAACTCTCACCTGTCTTACTCATTAAACGAAGATCGTTACTGTTATTATCCTCCAGTTTGACACGTTCTATGGTTTGCTCTAGCTGCTCCATACTGAAAGGTTTAACCAAATACCCTACAGCACCTATATCAAAGGCTTTAAGCGCATGTTCATCATAAGCCGTCTGAAAGATGATGGCAATATCTTCTTGATGATAACGCAGCTCATAGCCCAGTTCCAGTCCACTGGTTTCAGGCATATTGATATCAAGCAGTACAAGGTCAAAATGTGTCTCTTTTACTTCTTCAAGAGCACTTGCTGCATTGTCAGCTTCGATAATATCCTCATACCCCAATGTATTGAGCATACGTTTGAGCCTTGCAAGTGCAAGTGCTTCATCATCAACAATAAGTATTTTCATAACAATCTCCTAAATAAAGTGTAAAAGTAGGTTTTTCTTTGTTTGTGATCTCAATAGAACCCTTACAAAGAAGTTTTAAACGCTGGGCCAAATTGGTAAGTCCTGTGCCAAATGAAGTATTCTTCATTGCTTTACCGTCGTTTTGAAGTATGAGTTTATTTTCTGACATATCGTAAGACAAAGATATATGCAAAATTTTTCGGCCTATAAAACCATGTTTTATCGCATTTTCTACAAGTAACTGGATAGAAAATTTTGGTACATTAATTTTAGGCATTGGATCATCTATATGCAGATGGATCAACCCTGCGAAACGTATATTTTCCAATTCTACATAATCTCGTACATTTCTAACTTCATCACTGAGTGGTATGAGTGCTTTTTCATCCATAGTGTTGCGTAGGAATGTTGAGACCTTTAAAATAGCAGCTTCTGCTTTGTCTTTATCCTGATGGATGAGTTCAGCTATAGAATTCAGGGCATTAAATAAAAAGTGAGGATTGAGCTGTGTTTCAAGCGATCGAAGACGACTTTGCACGTAGTGATGATCCACGACTTCCTTTTCGTTACGCATCTTGACAAAACGGTAAAGCAAAGCACCTACGATATAGGTTAGAAAACCTATCGCTACTGCGATTTGTACAGAGTGTGTATGAAATAGTGGAATAAGATCAATATCGAATAGTTCTGCAGCAGTGGTACTAGACAATGTACCTAGAAAGCCCGAAAGAAAGGAGAAAAATATCGCTAATGGAAGCCAAAATATTTCTGAGATCTTAGGAAGAATAGAGTGGTTCATATAGGTAATAAAAACAAGTGAAAAAAATGTAATGGAAAAACCAAGCAAAGCACCAAACATTGCCCCCTGGTACCAGTCTCGTTCTAGAAGTACATATCCTAAAGAAGAAAGAAGCATTGCAAACACTACACCTATGATCAAAATGTAGAGCCAGTCAAATGTTTTAATACGCAACGCAATATTATACATGAAGCAACCTCTTGAGATTATCCACTCCAAGCATCACTCCTGGCCACCCCTGTGCCGCGTAAACTGTATCACCTACATGGTACAAACCTTTTATGGGCGAATCGTTAGAAGGCAGTTTTGGCAGAAAATTTTTCATAGTGATCGCATTGCCTCCAAGTTGTGAACGATTGATGTAGCGCATAAAACTTCTAGGGGTTGCTGCAAAGTGATGTACGATATCATTTTCATTAATATCTAGTATATCACAGATGGACTTTATCATTTGATTTTTAAGTTCTTCTTTTTTAGCCTTGTACTTACTCTTATCTTCCCACCATCTGCTGTCTGTATGTATCGATGCAGTAATACTGTAATGTCCCTTTTCACAGAACACATTATCCTCAACATCTGAAAATGAAACAAATACTGCATTTGATATACTGTGAGCATAGGGCTCATCCTGAATGAGCTGATAATGATGTTCATATTTCTTGGTACTTTTAATGGTCATATAGAGCATAAAAGAACTTTGGTGATTGTTGAGTCTTTCATATTTTTTATAGTAATGTTCAACCTTGGTATCTCTCTGATCAAAAAGTTTTCCACTGTCATAAACCGTAGAGTTGAGTATCACCCGCTTGGATTTTATGGTTTCATTCTTGGTATGAAGTGTAAAATAGCCTGTATGGCGTTCTATCTTTAGTATCTCTGTCTTTCGTCTCACATCCTTCATTTTTGATGTCATCTGATCGAACAGTGCACTGAAACCACCAGGTACATAATGTGTTTCATTAAATGTGTATCCCAAAGAGAGTGCCGCTGTAAAGAAGTTTATCTCACGAGACGGTGCTTGGGCGACTATCAAGATCTGTGCCTCTAAAAAGCGAAGATACTCTTCAGAAATATCTCCATAAAAATCTTTGATGAACGTATACGCATTGATGCGTAAATAACGCTGAAATTTTGCAAGCAGAGGTAAAAAACTTGTAAGTGAAATTATTTTATGCCATAAGGT
>NZ_JBATIY010000150.1:0-1719 GCF_049668085.1 Sulfurovum sp.
ACTACAAATACACACAATGGCTTCTCATCATCTTTAAATCCACATGTGATCACTGAGTCAAAATTAATTTCTGCCAGTTTTTCACAAACCTCCGGAGTTGCATTCCATGCATCTTTAAGTGCATTGAGCCATTCATCTGAAAAAAGTTGTGCCATGGTCATCCTTTTATATATAATTATAAGAGAAATAGAACCTCTTTTATAATTTACTCTCTATTGCCTTAAAGACAGAAATTGCATTCCCATATTACTTTTAAAAAAATATGTACCCTTGTGGATAATTTTATCCTTACCCCAGGGTGATTGTTTGCTGACCGATCTCTTTATATCTTGCATAATAGTACTCTACAAAAGATCTTATCTCCTCTTTTACAGGTAAATATATGCCCTCCTCTTTACTCGCATACGTATTCAAATAGACAGATGCATCTACCTTAGAAAGGTAGGTTTCTGCTAACTTTTTGTATGCATTTTGATAGGTTCTTTTCATCTCATCATATTTACTGTAGTCTATGTTTATCTGTCCATCATAGGTAATGACGCCAGAGCTAAAGAGAATATCAAGATGGATCAATCCTTCACAATAATACGGCAACACTTCACCGACTTCACGCCATGCCATGAGGCCCACTGCACGGGAAACCAGGTCATTGACAATGTGATGTTTAAGTTCTTCACCTTCATTATGGAAAAATGCCATCAAACCGCCTGATGTGGCTTTAAACTCTTCAATGTTTTTAAACTGCCCGGAGCCGTTCATCTTGTTTTCCGTGTCTGCATCTATCCAAAGGATATGGCCATACTCATGTCCCACCGTAGAGATATCATAGATCTCTTGCCATAGCTTAGGATCTGTATCTATAAGCTCTCTTTGTGTCTTCACAAAATCTTCACCCATGGTTTCAACTGAAAGTTTCATAATGGGTTTAGATTTTTTAGACTCCATGACAAAGTCTGCATAAGCAAAGATCTTCTTGCCAAGCTCTGCTGAAACCTGTTCATCATTTGGCACTACTTGTGCCGAGAAAAGCCCATTGAATTCTGCTCCGTAGTAAAGGACGGGTTGACCTATATAGAGTTGGGTTTCATCAACCTGCAAAAGATTCTTACTCATCGTATGCAATGCTTCTTCACCAAAATCTTTTGCCATTTCATAGGCAAAAAGTTTAATGTTGTTACGCGTACTTGAACCTTCTTGTAATTGAGGATTGACAATACGTAGATCCCATTCTAATGCTACGGCTTTTCTATAGTGATCTTCATAATACTCTAACGGATGGCCTACCTGTAATGGTGTCGTCACAGCCATCCAACGTCTATCTACTTCTGCCCATTTACCTATAAGTTCATCGGTTTTAGTATGTGCAAAAGCGACTTTTAGCGCTGTAAAATAGGCTATCCATTCTGCTTTTTGATCAAAGACATCATCTTCATGCTGATTCAAGAGTGAAATAAGCTGCTCAAGTGCAATAGTAACCTGTGTCACTTCCTCAGAAAATGCTTCTGCATAGGCAACACTTTTATACCCCGTATCCTCTTTTTTCAGTACAGAGTAAGATCTATCTCCTACAGCTCCGCTTTCATCTCTGTCAAGCAAAGACTCACTCTGAAGCATCTCAAAGACTTTGGCATCATCCCCATTAAAAAGTTCGGAGAGTTCAAGGTTTACACTGTGAATAATGTGATGTGTCCAGTGGCTCTGCCATACACTTAACATCAC
>NZ_JBATIY010000151.1:0-49768 GCF_049668085.1 Sulfurovum sp.
TGTATAATCACTATGGAAGGGTCACTGCTAATGATATCAGGGGTAAGTCCCAAGGCATCAAAGTGAGATTTGACAATATGACCTTCTTCGTATCCTGCAAACGTCGTAGCACCCGTATTATAGGAATATCCTCTATGTTCAAATGTAGAACTGCATCCACCTAGATACGGTTCTTTTTCAAACAAAACAGTCTCATACCCTTTGGCATCAAGATAGGCAGCTATGCTGCTACCACCGATACCTGACCCCACTACTGCATATTCGATCATCAAGAATCTTTCATACTTTCATAGAGGTCAGTAATACATTTTACAAAGGCTGGATGGTCATTGGGTGCTTTTGCCACGCGATACTCCTCAAACCCGATCTCTTCAGCGACCTCTCTATACTCTACATCCAGTTCAAATTCTGTTTCAGAATTATCAATAGTAAACGCTATTGGATAAATAATCACCTTTTTTTTCTTCAAACTTTTGAGTTTATCTTCAAGATAGGGACGTATCCACTCCAATGGTCCAAGACGCGACTGATAGGCAATGTGTGTCTTATGAAAATTCAAACCTGCTTCCAGCAATGCTTTTCTTGCATGATAAACATTGTATTTGATATGACGCTGGTAGTCGTCTCCTTTATCTATGATCTTTTGCGGCAATCCATGTGCAGAAAACACCAATTCAAAATCCTCAGGATTGTCCGTACCGATAGTTTCCTTTATACGTTCTACAGTTGCAGTAATATAGTCTGGATGACGATAGTAATTCTCGAGTGTTTTAACTTTAGCTTTGATACCATGTTTTTTAATACTTTCTTCCAAATCCTCCATACTTGAGAGTGTTGTAGTAGTTGAGTAATGAGGATAAAGAGGAATCGCATAGATCTCATCAACATCATTTAGACTTTTAATAGCGTCTTTTGAATAAGGAGGTGTATAACGCATTACCATGTGTACAGAAGCATCTATGCCTGTTTCAATTTTTGAAATGAGTTTTTTTGTATAGTCTACCAGTGGTGACTTTCCCCCTAAAGCAGCATAATTACTTTTGGCTTCCTCTTTTCTATTCCAAGTAATCAGTTTTGCTATCAGCATGCGTATAGGTTTTGGTGCAGAAATAATGTGTTTGTCATTAAACATATTATTTAAAAAAACCTCAACTTCATCTATATTGTTAGGACCACCCATATTCAAAAGTACTACAGCGCGTTTCATAATATTCTCCTTTTTTATTTCTAAGTTATGATAGTGCTAAATGAAGTATATTCATAGATAATATTTGTCAGTTGATTATTATTTTCTAAAGATCAAGCTATTATATGGGTCTTGGAATATTGATATTTGCTAAATCACCAGGATAACCTCTAGAGAGTGCAAGATTTTTTGCCTCTTTGTTTAAAGCATTTTCATCGATATACGTTAAATAGCCTATATTTCTACTTTCATTACATGCATCATTTATGTAGCCGAGTTTAATCAGTTTACGTACAATAGCATCTACCATTTCCAGTGAAGAGGATACTTTAACAATCTCACATCTTGCATATCGCTCTTTAGGAAAAGAAACTTCGGCCACACGAAGTGTAGGATCATCACCTGGAATCTGCTGTGCACCAAAAAGGGGGAATGCCCCTACCGTTGCATTAGCAAAATCTGGGATAAACTGTGTAACATGTTTGATAGCATTATCTGTTCTTTGATTTACATCTTCTTTCTTCCAGCCATCATCTAGCTTTTGAATGAAATGATTTTTCAATCTAGGTTGAGCACTTGTATTTGTCGTTGATACTAATCCATCTTCATAGAGGGTGATATCATTCGTCATACCATGTAATTGGAAGTAACCACCTGGATAAGGTGTAAACTGAGCCATACCCTGAGGTGTTCCACGTTCACCATGAAATATGATCTCAGGAAATATTATGTCACTTTTCTGTTCCCATTGTGAAATATACGAAGCTTTAAACTCAACTATCTTCTGCGACTTTACCCCCAACATATCATCTATACTTCCTGTTCTAAAACCAGATGCATTAATAAGATAATCAAATTCCTCTTTAAGGATTTCATTATTTTTAGTATAGGTAAGTTTCCATTGTTCATTGTCTTCTTCTATATGTTTAACAGTGGTCTTATTGTAAAAGCTGATACTTTCCATTTGCTCTAATGCTAGCTGTGCACCTGCCCCAAACCTAAAAAGATTCATCCCATACTCTTGTACCAGAACAAGAGGAAATTGTACATTTTCAAGGTCTATATGTTTAATGGCCGTTAACATCCACTCATCGTTATTAGAAGGCTTATTAACTACATTTTTTTGAAGTAAAGATTTTATATCTTCTTTATTGTAAAGTTTGTAATACTCCTCACTTTTTCCAAGTACAGCATTTTTTTCATCTTTTTTTATAAGGTCTTGATATTCTTTTTGAAGTAGTTTCAGTCTAGGAAGTAAAGCGTAAGGCGTACTCTTGTCATTTTTAGGTAAGACAATTACTGTAGGTCTATAATCAACAATAAATGGATAAAACTTAACAAAATCAATAGATTGTCTAAGCAGTGTGACACACTGTTCATCAGATATTTCTCTATAGAGGTTTCCTCCAGCATGTAAATGGCAATAAGGCGGTCCAGATGATATACTGTCTTTTTTTTCAAAAAGCGTAATATCTAAACCGAGCTGCCCTAAGTATAATGCTGCTGTTGTACCTGCAACACCTCCACCAACGATGGCTATTTTAGTTTTTGACATAATAAAACCTTCTATTTAAGTAATATATTTATTCATAAAATATAAAAAAGTGATAGTTTTTAATAGTAGTTATATGTCAATTCATAAAAAAGCATCAATAGAAAATTTATATTATTTCTTCGAGTGCCTTCTGTATGTGTTCAAATTTAAATGTATATCCTGCATCCAGTATCTTACGAGGATACACTTCTTTAGAGCCTGTAAGTACAGAAGCTGCTTCACCATACATGATACCTAGAACAAACTCTGGTATGGGTAAAATAGTAGGACGTTTCAGAACTCTACCTAGTGCCTTTGTAAAAGTGTAGTTGGTCACTGGATTTGGAGCAGTAGCATTAAAAATGCCGGTTAAGTGATTATCTATAATGTACTGATAGATACCCAGAAGATCACTCATGTGTATCCAACTTGTCATCATCTTTCCATTGCCGATGATACCTCCAGCACCCAGTTTAAATGGGGTAAGCATCTGTGCTAGTGCACCCCCCTCTTTTCCAAGTATCACACCAAAACGTAATATAGTCGTTGGCTTCTTACATAAAAGTGCTTCTTCTTCCCACTTATGAGCAAGTTCACCCAAAAAATCATCAGCGATCTCTGTACACCCTTCATCACATTTTTTATCATCAGGATAGATACCGATAGCTGATGTAGAAATAAAATGCGTAACATTACTTTGGTTCACTGCGAGCACAAGACGTTCAGTACTCTCTATCCGGCTTTCCATAAGTAGTTTTTTATACGGATCGCTCCAACGTTTGATGATAGGAGCACCAGCAAGATTTATGACAACATCAACTCCTTTTAGTTTTTCTATGATCGTAGTTGTATCATCTTTTCTATCGATAATGATACACTCTTTAAAATGGCTTTGTATAGATGTCCCAACAAAACCGCTGGCTCCTGTCAGTGCTATTTTCATCACTTACCTTTTTTCTTACTATAGTATTCTGTAATGGACTCTTTGTGTAGTCAACATGATTAATTCACTTTAGATCTATTTTAGTAATCGTTCTATCTTATCTTTCAGTTCACTAGGTTTCGTCGATGAACCAAAACGCTCCACTACATTACCCTCTCTGTCAACAAGGAATTTAGTAAAGTTCCATTTGATCGCTTCTGTGCCCAAGATACCAGTTTGTTCTGATTTAAGATAACGGTAAAGCGGATGTGTCTCTTCACCGTTAACATTGATCTTGGAAAACATAGGAAATGTCACCCCGAAATTTACACGGCAAAAGTTCTGTATCTCTGTCTCTGAACCTGGCTCCTGGGAACCAAACTGGTTACAGGGGAATCCAAGTACCACTAATCCCTTATTCTTATATTGCGTATAAAGTGTTTCAAGTCCATCATACTGAGATGTATATCCACATTTACTTGCTACATTAACGATAAGCAGCACTTTTCCTTTATACTCTGCCAGTGTTGTCTCTTCACCTTGAATGGTCTTTACCTTAAAATCATAAATCTTGTCCATAGTTGTATCCTTTGCATTAATATTGGTTGTTAGCAGTAATAAGAGCGTTCCCACCATGACGCCACAATAATGTCTAAAATGTGTTTCTAGTGTAGTATGTATTTTCATGTTCTTCCTTTAATCTTCTTTATCTGGGTTGATAGAATAGAGCCTTAGAAAATGTTCAAAATTATCTAGAAAGAGTGCCGTAAGCATAGGGTCAAAATGTTTGCCTTTTTGCTCTTCAAAATAGTGTATCGTTTCCTCCTGACTCCATGATCTTTTATAGACGCGTTGACTTATCAAGGCATCGAACACATCTGCAATGGCTACAATGCGTGCACTAAGGGGGATATCTTCCCCTTTTAGTCTATGGGGATAACCGGTTCCATCATACTTTTCATGATGCCCACCCGCGATCTCACTTGCAAGTTGAATCAGTGGTTTATCAGACTTATCTAAAATTGATTGCCCGATGAGTGTATGATTTTTCATAACATTATACTCTTCATCAGTAAGTGGGGTAGGTTTGTTTAATATAGAATCAGGGATACCCACTTTACCTATGTCATGCAGAGGTGCAGCATCTTCAAGAAGCTTTGCAATATGCTCATCAAGACCATTCAGTTGTGCAAGTAGCTTAGAGTAGAGTCCTACACGTCTGACATGTGCACCTGTCTCCTTCGAACGGTACTCTCCTAAAGTACCCAGTCTCTCAACGATTTCACCCTGAGTCTCTTCAAGGGATATATTTAATGTACGTATCTCTTTTGTTGCTATACTGATCTTCTCTTCTAAGTTATCTTGGTAGCTGTGTATTTGATCTTCAAGATGTGTTTTTATTTTAGCATAATAATAGGACATCAGAGCTATGAATATCCCTGCCCAGAGTAGAGAAAAGAGAGCAAAGGTTTCATACTTTATCACTTCAGGGAAGAGAAATCCTACTGCAAGCATCAATACCAAAAGTACTAGAAAGAGTTTCAACCAAAAAAGAAGTCTTTCCAGTGAGGCAAGCATCATGCCGACAATAGGGATAATAAGTACCCAGAAAACATCAAAACTTTCATGTTCTCCGATCAAAAAGAAGGTGAAAAAGAGTGCTGTAAGTATGAGCATGATCTTTTCAACTGCTTGGTCATAATCATGTGTCTTATAATAGCACCAAAGATGTACGATCGTTGCTAATGTTGTAAAGAAGTAAAGAATTGAAAAAGAGATACGCTCATGATAAAGGTTGGCCATAAGAGATAATGGCTGAAAGAGAAGCATAAGATAGGTGATCACAAGCATTACTTTCTCTTTGGCTAATGTCTCATCTTTTAGTACCATGCCACCCTCCTTTCATTCTCAAATCTAGAGAATATCTTTCAATTAACCATTAATTCTTGATGATCGTAATCACAAGCTCTCCAACTTCAAAACCGAATTTTTTCATCTTAGAGTGGTTCAGTATTACACCATCTTCTTGAAGGTGCAACCAGTCACGTACATCAATATCTATGGTTGAATCCTTATAGGGTACACGCATGGTATAGTCTATCATGACCGTATTTCCTTTAGCAACCATCTGGGCATCACCTACTATATCCCCTGCTGTACCGATAAAGGTATTTTCTCCAGTTGGTGTAAGTGTCCAGACACGTGTCTGTTTTTCTCCATCATCATAGACGAATTGCTCATCAAGTGTTCCTACACCATTTTTGTCCCAGCTTCCAACTAGTTTTCCTTTGAATCTTCGAATGATCTTTCCATCTCTGTCTTTGACCATACCGTAAGCCGTCATAGGTCCATTAAAATATTTTTGAGGGATGAATTCGGGTGAAGTGTTTGCAAAATCATCTATCTGCATGCCACCACAGCCTGTTAAAAATCCACACAATCCAAGTGTTAAAATTGATTTGAGTTTCATGCTACCAATCCTTTGTTCAATTGAATGTTCTGGTCACGGGTAAAGGCTACTTGAACGAGGTTAATATTACGGGTAATAAATGCCGCTTCACAGTAACTTAGATACATTTTCCACATGCGGATGAAGTATTCATCAAATCCTAAATTTTTAACCTCATCAAGTTTTTGAAGGAACGCCTCATGCCATAGACGAAGTGTTTTTGCATAATCTTCGGTAAATTCTTCCATATGCAGAAGATTCAAACGTGTATGTGTTGATGTGGTTTCCAGTATCTTCCCAACACTTGGTAAGTGACCACCAGGGAAAATATACTTTTGAATAAAATCTGTACCTTTACTGTATGCAGGATAGCGCTGGTCAGGCATGGTAATGATCTGCATTACCATCACGCCCGAAGGCTTAAGCAGTGATTCACACTTTTTAAAGAAAATGTCAAAATACTCTTTTCCTACGGCTTCAAACATTTCTACTGCGATGATAGCATCAAAAGTACCCTCAAGGTCTCTGTAGTCTTTAAGTAATATCTCTATTTGTTTTTCCACTTCTTCTTCTTTAAAACGCTGCTCGCACAGTGCTTTTTGCTCTTTACTAAGTGTCACAGTGGTGACCTCACACTGTTTCTCTTTGGCAAGATGTATGGCCATAGCTCCCCAACCTGAACCTATCTCAAGTACTTTCGCTCCAGGTTTAAGGCGCAGTTTGTCTGCAAGCAACTTGATCTTTCTTTGTTGTGCCGAATAAAGAGACTCTTCTGGGTGTTCAAATACTGCACTAGAATACATCATCGTATCGTCAAGCATCAGTTCAAAAAAGTTATTAGAGAGATCATAGTGTTCTGAAATATTCTTTTGTGACTGTGTTTTGGAATTTTTACGCATCCAGTGTTTTAATTTATTGAGTTGCGGCATGAGATTTATGAAACGATTATAAGCTCTGTCTTCACTCTTAGTTGCAAGCGTCTTTGAATTGATCAATCCAATCGTAATAAGTGCAGTTAAGTCAGATGTTTCAAAATCTCCATCCATATAACTCTCAGCAAAACCTATATCACCATAAAGTGACATACGTTTAAAAACCTGACTGTTGTGTATATGCACGTCTGCTTTAGGTAATTGACCATTGCCGTAGGTCTTTTGCATTCCATCGCTATAGGTGACATTTAGTGTCCCTTTTTCAATAGCACTTAAATATTTATCTCCGAGTTTATTCCAAAATACTCTCATTTTAATACCTCCTAATTTGATCTGATGGCGATGGAGAATAAAAAGTGAGCCCCTTACGCCAAAGTTTAAATGTCTGCCACAATGTCCTTGTAACAACCCAAAATGTTAAAAAAGAGTGTCGTGCAAAAAGTTTTGCAACCGTTCTACTCTCAAAAGGTCTTGCTTTTCCGCTAAAAGATGCAGTTAACTTTTTTTCTCCTGCTTCATATAGGTTAACCTTTAGAGACATCTTTTCCTCCTCATAACGTAAGAGAAAACGATAATCTCCACTGGTTTCAAGGAAAGGAGAGACATACATCTCCTTCATCACTTCACCTTCATAGTTTTTACTCTCTTTTTTCTCTAGTTTGACAGGATAAACAACCCTGCCACCATTGTAATTATGCACTTCTGCAAAAAGATGTGTGGGTTCATTCTCCTTAAAAAGTATTAGAACACTAATAGGGTTAAAGACAAAGTTTGCAATCCTTGGCAGGGTTACAAAATGCATATTCTCACTTGAAGTAAGACCAAACTCTTGAAGCAAAGTTTCTACGTTTTCCATAAAATCTTCACTTTGTCCAAAGTGGTCTTTGCTTCTAAAAGAAAAAAGGTTTACACCTTCAAGTGAAAACAGTCTGTTCTTGAGCCTATGTAGTAGTGATAGATCTATATCTAGCAGATAGAAGGGGTAAGTAAACTCATGTACCGTTGGAGTATAACGTTTATGATAGACCGTGCCTTCAAAAAAACTGTGGCTCACAGCGCACATCCAAATTCTTGGGCTATAGTATTACCGCTCCAGAGGCCATCTTCATGAAATCCATAACGCCAATAAGCACCTGCGTAGTATGTATGGTTCTGACCATTTATCTCTTCACGTCTAGACTGCATCATAATTGCCCTTCTGTCAAACTGTGGATGCTCATATGATATCTTCTCTATTATATCATTTAATTGAGATGTTTCATTCAACGATACAAAATACTCTTTTTTACTGTCTAGATTTTGCAACCTGTTTATCCAATACGAGAGTGTTACAGCATTTTCTTTTCCACCGGTTTTGTAATTCCATGCGGCATATATTTTCTTATCTGGGTATAGTGCTTTGCTGTCATTGTGTAGAAGTGCATCATTTTGCTTGTATGGAAATGCAGAAAGTATCTCTTCTTCTTGAAGTGTAGCATCTTGAATCATCTCCAAAGCTTGAGGCGCATGCATTGCCAGAACGACCTTGTCATATGTACTTTCACTTCCATCATTGTGGATCAGTGTTACACCATCTGTATGGCGTCTTACTGAAACGACACCACTGTTTAAAATGATCTTACCTGATATGTGTGCTTTGATCTTTTCAACATAATTCTTTGAACCTCCGCTTACTGTCAACCATTGATGTTGCGTTCTGACACCAAGAAGCCCATGATTTTTAAAGAATTGTACAAATGTTCTTGCTGGAAAATCATGCATTTTATCACTAGGAGTTGACCAGATGGCTGCTCCCATTGGCATGATATAACGTTCTTTAAAAACATTAGAATAAGTCTTGAGGTATTCTCCAAGACTAACATCCAGTGCAGAACTATTTTCATCTATATCTCTATTGGCTGTTTTATTGAAGCGCATGATATCGAGTATCATTCTGTAGTGAGATAAAGAAAATAGGTTTTTTCTTTGAAAAAAAAGACCACCAAGGGACTGGCCATTGTAGGCTGTATTGGATGATTCATCCCAAAAACCGAAACTCATGTTACTGTTTTCTATCTTGACATCGAGTTTTGAGAAGAGTTTGGTCAGAAGAGGATAAGTCTCATGGTTAAACACAAGAAATCCTGTATCAACCCCAAAACTTTTACCCTCTTCTTCAACCATAGTAGTACGTGCATGTCCACCTAAGCGATCTTCTTTTTCATACAGATCAACTTCATGTTTTTGACTTAAAAGATAAGCAGAACCTAAACCGCTTATGCCTGCTCCTAGTACTGCGATTTTCATTTGTAACGTCCTTTTTCATCCTGAGGTGTATAGATCAATCTTTTTAGATCCATATTTTTTTCTAATTTTGCGAGGATCTTGTCAAATTTTCTTTTGGGAAGTTTCGGGTCTCTGCTCATGATCCAGAGCTGTTTCATCTCTTTATCGGCGACCACTGCTGCTGAATAATCATTTTCCAGGTGAATCACACGATACTCACGTGTAAAAATATAATAATAGGTCATATCTATCTTTGACATTGAGTTTCCGGTTGTAGGTTCTGCAGTACCGCTATATTCTATAAGTTCTCCACCTATCACATTTCTGAAACATCGGTTGAATACTTTATATGTGCTGTCTTCTTGTAATGCATATTCAACAGAGGATGCAACACATTCTGTTTGATAACTGTTATATGTTCTTGCTATTTCATACCACAGTCCACTAAATTTTTTTATATCTACATGAGGAACGGGAGTAAGAGGAGTATTTGAGAATAAAAGTGTTGATAGTAAAATAAATATATAGTATCTCATTGTTTGTTCCTTTAAAGTGTTGGACTGTAAATGTAGTTTATGCTTTTTTTGAATCCTTTTGTATTGTTTTTTTGTCAGTTGATTAAAATCATCTCTTAGTAGCAAGAATATAGTCGGCTCAGATGGAGACTAGAACATGAGAGATTACTGATAAATGTGCCAGATCTCTCTAATAAGGTTAAAATGAGGCTACACAAGCATGTTAGCTTGTTTGTATGTAGCTGCTTAATATAAACACCTGAAGAAAAGTTTCCCCACTGTTTATTTTTCTTCTTTTGAAGTAGAACTTCCGATAATCGTTTTGTAAAAATATGCCAACCCGACGAACATAGCAGTAGTCCCTATCAAGAGGAAAAATGCATTTTGCATATCTTTATAATCATCCAGGGCAATTTTAAAGACAACCATCAAAGTTTCAATCAACAATGCAATTATGATGGAAACTAAAAATTTACCTAAAACCTTATATTGTCTATCCTCATGATGGCTAAAGGAGTGAAAAATGACTTCATGCTCTATGATCTGTTTGGCCAGGTCAAAAATTGCTATCCCCAACGTTGCGGCAATGATAGCTTGAAAAATATCATGTAAAAAGTCTTTATCTCCACCAAAAAATGTCATTATAAATATATATGCGCCATACAAAAGAAGTGCAATTGATATAGCAACCAATAGACCTGACCCAAGGATATAGACTCCTTTTTTTAACTTATCATGTGCACTGTTAAACTCAATTAGACGCAGTTCTTCAAGCACTGATATAAGATCACAGTCAAATACATAGTAAATATCATCAATCTTTTTTACGACTGTGATACTTGCTTTTCCAGTACGGTAATGAATATACGGATTGGAAATATAAAAGTCATCTTCATCAAGTACAAGTTGCGTAAAGTAGTGAGTTTTGTCACTTCCTACATTAGTTGTCTCTTTTTCTTTACGACAGACCGAGGGACTAATTTGACGATACTCCTTATCCACACTATAAATCAACTGAATAAATTTATATTTTTTGAGTAATACTCCTGAATGTTCAATATAATCTGTAGGTGCATTCTTTAGTGATGTAGTAATATAATTGTCAACCGTTAACTTATGCTTCTTATAAAGATTAATAACTACTTTCATTGTTTGTTCCTGACTTCTTAGAAATATTATATTCTTAATTTACCATATCACTTTACTCTTAATGTATATTATATTAATCTTAAATAGAGTAATGAATTGACATATTAAGCGTTCTAAAAATACAATGATATGTCATACTTAAGAGTATAAAATATGAAAGGTATAGCATGTCAAGAATCATACTGTTACTTATTCTACTTAAAGGAACACTCATGGCAATAGAAGAACCGAAGTATACGATCATTGAAAAAAATGATACGTATGAGATTAGGAAATACGCTCCGTATGTCGTAGCGCAAACAGAAGTCACAGGGACATTTGAGGAAATGGGCGGACAAGCATTTAGAATTCTTGTCAAATACATTTCTGGCGAAAACCAGCAACGCAGTAAGATCAAAATGACTGCTCCGGTGATACAGGAGCCTGTCGAGGATAATGGTGTCAAGATACAAATGACAGCCCCAGTGATACAAGAGATAGACCAAAACAATCCGCAAAGTGCCATTTTCAGTTTTGTCATGCCACAAAAATTCACTCTAGATACACTTCCCCTACCCTTGGATAAACGTATAAACCTTCGCGAGATACCGGCAAAAACTGTAGCCGTACGGAAATACTCCGGAAGCTGGGGAGAAGAAAAGTATAAGGAAAATGAAACGATGCTTCTTCAAGCACTTGATGATGCTGACATTAAGATCATAGGTAAACCAAACTTTGCTCGGTATAACTCTCCATTTGCATTATGGTTCATGCGTAGAAATGAGATCATGGTTGAAATTCAAAGATAAATATGTTGTGGTCTGCACAAATATATTTTATCTATCTACAACCATCTTCGGGTCATTTTTTTATAGTTTTCATACTCGTGCTTGAAACTGTTTTCAAGCACTCTCTCTTCAGGTCTGACAATGACTATATCAAGTACTATCCATAACATTCCCGCAGCAACAAGAATCCAAATGCTGTCAAACACAAAAGCCAAACCCGATTCTGAGAGTATTAACGCCAGATAAACAGGGTTTCTACTGAGAGAAAAAACACTGTTTTTTATGAGCACTTTGGGTTTCATAAATGGTGCATGAGGTGTAACAGACTTTTTAAATTCCCTATAGGCAAATATATTGAGTAGGAGACTTATTATAAGAAGAATTACTCCTGTTGATCTTACGACTGTTCCATTCATATAGTAAGTTAAATGCCAAGGGTGTATCCAGGAGAGAACCAATCCTGAAACAAAAGTAATAAGAAACAAAGCTGAAGGTGTTAGTTTAAACTGTTTCACGATAACCTCTCATGATCCAAAATGCCATCATTTTAAATAGAACCGGTGCTCCTCCATAGAGTAATGCTAGTGTATTGAGTGCCAATGGTGTGGGTGCTTCCGGTTCAAACCCCACTACACCCAATATGACAAATCCCAACCCCACAGCAAAAGCGAGTGCAAACTTGGTTAACATTGCCCAGATACCAAACAGTATACCCGAATAAGAGGTTTTTTGATTGTCTATTTTCTGTACCACGTCTGCCTGAATAGAAGATGGCAGTGCCATATCTGCACCTAAAGAAAGTCCTGAAACAAAAGTAATTAGTGCAAACCATAAAAAATCGCCACTGCCAAGAAATGGCACAAAAATAAAGGCAGCCGAAGCAAGTAACATAGAAGTTTGCCAGCTTTTGCGTTTGCCTATTTTTTTGGATAACATCGTCCAAAAAGGTAGTCCCACTATACCTGAGGCGAAATAGAGTAAGAGAAGTGGACCTGTTTTTGATTCTTCTTCCAAGACAAGCTGTACAAAAAACAAAAAGAGTGTTGCAGGAAGAGCATTTGCCAGAGAGTTCAGTGTAAAAGCTGATTGTAGCCGGCTAAGTGAAGGTATTTTCTCCCATAGTATTCTAATATCTCTAAATGAAATATGCTTGCTGGGTTTTACACTGCTCTCTTTGATACCTATAAGGGTAAAAGGCAGCATGAAAAACAAAGCTACCAGAAATGCAGTATATAAGATATCCAGACTTTTATCTGCAGACTCTGCAACACTATAAAGGTAAGGTATAAGAAGTGCTGCCAATACACCGATGATAGTAAAAAGTTCTCTTGCTGCGCTTAGACGTGTCTTTTCATGATAGTTAGAAGTCATCTCAGCACTCCATGCAAGGTAAGGTATGGATACAATGCTCCACCCCAAATAAATAAGCATTGAAAAGATCAAAAGCCAAATTTCAACATGATCTTCAGGTGGATGGATAAGCGCATAGAAACTGATGGCCAATAAGATTGAACCCAAGAGCATAAAGGGCTTTCTTTTACCGTATTTAGTCCCAAAACGATCACTATAGAGTCCCACAAGTGGATCAGTAACAACATCTGTGAGCCTGGAGAAAAAAAGTATCAACCCAACAAGCGTTACACTAAGTCCGACATTCTGTGCATAAAATGTAGGTAAATAGATGTAAAGGGGAAGTCCCAGCATAGCAAGTGGGATTGCTGTGGCAGCATAGGAAAACAGTATACTTTTCTTAAGTCTATTTTGGTTCATTTCCATCCTTCGCTCCCTCTGCAGTATTGTTTGACATTCATTCTCAATAGATTAATCATAAATGCATAAAACAGTGCAAAGTTTTTACAATTTCCTGCACTGTTTTTTTACTTTATCCCGTAATGAAGTAATAAACTTATAGACCTTGCCATCTTTTGACAAACAATTACCATCTTTGCATGATTCTCCAGATGCTTTTTTCTCGATGCTGGTATTCCACACAGGATAATTTGTTTTTTCATTCATTCCTACAATAGTATCAGTGGACGAGAGTTCATCTGTAGAACCGTATACTGATACCGTAAACAGAGCAGTTGAAAGTATTAATTTTTTTATCATTTTAAACTCCTTATTTTGCATATTATTATAATTTACTACAAATTCATACTGATATTTTGTCTGTTCATATGCTTAAGACCTCTAAATAACCTAAGGTGTTCATATCATTTCTAGCTTTACTTAGAGCAAAAACTTACAGGGCTCTAGCCATAGGTAATGCAAAAGCTATTTTAAACCTTTTTTACATTTTGAAACCCACAAAAAGTGCTTTTTGAGTGCTTCATCATCAAGCAGTTTTTCTAAAGTGTTAAAACATACTGCTAATGTTCTTTCATCGTAAAAGTCATGTATTCCGTCGTGACACTGTCTGCAGATGAAGATCACTTCATTTAACATACTCTCATCATGTACCTTCTTCTTATGCCTTTTTTTAGGAATAAGATGGTGCTTCGTTAATGCTGTATGACGATGACATGTTAGACATATTCCAGTTGTTTTAGAATTTTGCATGATAGGGACTAAGAAACAGCGATCTTTCTCTTGATAAAGCGAAGCAGTGAGCCTATAAGCGGCATCTTCTCATACATATGTTCTGCTGCATCCCAGTAGTCTGTATGTGAGATGACCTTGCCTTGCTCATTCACCACCAAGCGGCTCACCCCTTCAAAACCGCTTTCATTCTTTTGACCTTTGAAAGTAAAGTGGAAATCCCACTTCACATAGATAATATTTTCTTTCTCCATATACTCAGTGATAACAAATCTAGGGTGATCAAGGTTTTGAAACATATGAACAAAGATCTCATATACAGAGGCAATGCCTTCTACCGTATTGAAAGGGTCTTTAAATGACACCTTTTCATCATAGATGGAGCTAAAACCATCCATAGAAATTCCAGGATACAAGTTCTCAAAAAAATGGGTTATTTTATCTTCTGTCATCACTGCATCACTTTGGTAACATTTTTTTGGTCAAGGCTAAAGAAATTCGGTACGGCATCAAACGTAATGCCTGTAAAAAGGTGGAGAGTTTAAAAGGAAAATGTATCTCAAAACGATTAGAATTCTTTGTCCTCTTCATGATATTCTCTGCTGCTTCTTCCGGTGTCATCAGTTCTGGCATATCAAAGCTATTTTTTTGTGTGAGTCTTGTTTTAACAAAACCATGATTGATCACCTGTAATTGAATACCTTTGACACTGAGTTCAGGTTGAAGAGACTCAGCCAAATTCAACAGTGCCGCTTTAGGTGCACTGTATCCTCCTCCAAGGGGAAGACCAAAATAGCTTGAAAGGCTGGCATTCCAGATCCACCGACCTTCTCCTTCTTTTTCAAAATAAGGCAATAGTTCACTCATCACTCGCACTGCTCCCATGTAGTTGATCTGCATCATTGCTTCAAAATGTTCAACGTTCCACTCTTCTGTAGACATGACTTCATAGACTGCGGCATTATAGAACCATACATCAATACCTTCAAAACGTTTCCATGCTTGAGGTACAGCTTTTTTAACAGATTCTATAGAGGTCACATCGATATCTACGATCTGAAGCTGTTTTTCATAGATTTGCTTTAGTGCCAAAAGTTCTTTTGTACTGCTCGATTTTCTGGCACTGGTAATAACATACATACCCTCTAGTAACCACTTTTTAACAAGTTCGAGTCCAATCCCACTGCTTCCACCAACTATCCATATACGTTTTTTCATTTGCGACTCCTTTTCCAGCCTTTCAGATCTCAATCATTTGCTATATTAAATGACATTTTTCAATGTAAGCAACAAAGACTTTGCATCTGCATAGTTAACATCATAAAGTGCTTCACCATGTCCTACATGAAAAGACTCATAGAACACGTTTGCGACCTCTTGGTTATCATAAAAGCCAATGCCCCAACCACTACAATTACGATCATGTAAAAGTTCTTCACCGATCAATTTAATATCTGTATGTCTAGGATCATGCGAGATACGTGCAAACAACTTGTCAATGGTTGCTATGGGCCCCTGAATGATCTGTATAAAATGTCTGTCATCATAGACCAGCATTCCAGATATATAACTGTTATGGTTATATTTCCAGGAGTGTGTAAGAATATTTAAGATCTCTGTATAATCAACATTTTCTTCTGCCTTACTTACATATATCAACGATTTAAAAAAATAACTTTCAATTTCTTCTTTCATAGGTAGCCCTTTCAATACTTTTTAGTATTCACCTTTATGTAAGTTTATGATTTATCTATCTATCTTTGTAGTCTTATATTGTCGATTGATACATAACGAGGATGACAATTCTCTAGGTTCTTTTTTAAAATTGATTAAAAATCATTCATTTATGTTATCAATCTGTTGTTATTCTACGCTATACTAACCTATGATTAGAATAATAATTTTAAGTATTTGTTTGATGGCTACTGTGTTGTTTGCTAATGAGCAAAAGGAACATAAGCATCTCTCATACAATGTATCAGTTTCATTGTTAAATAGCATACACAATGATGCCATTGTCCTTGGCAGTGGGCAAAAGCTGTTATATGTGTTCATTGATCCTCTTTGTAAACACTCACGTAAATTCATCACTATGGTTAATAAAAACACTAAGATGCTTTCTAAATATAAGTATCACCTCTTTTTATATAGTATTCCGCGTTTGAAATCAACAGATGTTGTATCTGCAGTATATATGTCATCAAATCCTATAGAAACACTTTTGGAGATCATGGTAGAAGAGAAGGTATATACTGAAAAAGGCAATAAAACGACAAAAGCAAAGGTTAATCGAATTACTACAGTTGCCCAAGAGATAGATGTTTATAAGCGCCCTTATATCTATATCATGAAATGACAGGGAAAAAGGATCTTTAAATGAAGTATCATTACACACCCGATATGAACCGATATGTAGATGTCGTACTCAAGTATCGTCTGCAAATTATATCGTTCTATGTGTTGTTTGTTGTTCTTATGGGCATGCTCTATACACCAAGATTTCTCTCTTCAGATGCACTTTTTTGGCTTAAAGATTCAAAACAGTTAGAACAAACACAGGCAAAACAGTTTGAAACACATCATCTTTCAAAGTTGGTAGTACGCATTGAAAGTTTTGATGAAAATATGCACCAGTCACTTAAAGCACTGCATGAAGAACTCGTAAACCTTGAGGATGTACAGAAAGTATATTCGTTGTTCAGTAACGATTTTGTTGAGACAAAAAAAAGCAGTGATGAATCTGAGATGCTGACGGTCATCAATGCAGGTGATCTAGATACGTTCAGGCTTAATAAACTACTTAAAGAGTTACATAATGATTATGGTATTGTGGTTAAAGATGATTTTAAAACATTCTATTATTTTATCAGCGGAGAAAAGTTTGTAGATATTAGTAAACTCAGTATACCGGGTACCTATACCTATGATGTGAATGATGGGGAGATTAACTGGTATTTTTTAAGCAGTTACATTATGATAGTTTTACTTATTGCAGTTTTGATATTTCGATTGTTATTTCGAAGTCATGTAGCATTCTTTAGTGCTACATTACTTATATCTTTTAGCACAGTTTTAACTTTTACATTTATAGTCATGATCACTGGTATCAAGACAATTCATTTTAGTATGCTTTTTATTGCCATTAGTATCTCACTGGTGGAATTTTTGTATTTTTACTACCGCTGGCATGTCTCACAGTATAAACATAATCAACACCATGCCCTTGTAAAATTGTTAACCAGAAATATGGTACCGGCTATGTGGACATCCATTCTTACTATACTTGGTCTTGGTAGTTTGGTTTTTATAGATTCTGATATTATCAAGCTGCTTAGTCTCAGTGTAATCTTATCTTCATTAATAAGTTATCTTTTAAACCTCACTTTTTTACCATCTTTTTTAAGTTATTTTGAAATTGAACACGCGCATGTACCCTATGCAAAGTTAGTATATATACTAACGTTTAAAGAACTCCGTTATAACAAAAAATTTCTTTTTGGGTTTTTGGGATCAATGTATTTATTGCTGGCAATAGGAGCCTATTTGATCTATGGTGAAAGTAATAGATTTTTTAAACTTAATGTCAAAAATGAACAAATAGAACTTAAACTTCCATATACAAAAATAGACCTCCCTTTGGTACACTCTATAAAAAAATTTACGGAAGCTATAGAGGAACGCTTCGAAGATGAAATAGATGAAGTCATCTCTTTATCGAGTATTATAAATAGTCTTAATGAATCAAATACCCAAACGGGGGAATTAGATGAAGAAGCCTTACAACAAGCACTATTTTATATGGATCTTTATAATTTAAGTGAAAAGTATTTTGATGAAAATGCTGTTAATATTGTCATTAACATTTCGGATATCAATAAAGTCGAACTAATCGAGTGGTTGTTGCAGTATAAGGGGATTGAACTCTATTTTGTAGATGAGGCTACACTCATTGGAAGTGCAAAATATAACCAAACTATTTTACTCGCGAGTTCATTGTTGACAGCATTGATACTTATTGGGATGATTACAGGGTGGATCTTCCGATCAAAAGCGATGGTGTTTGTCGGATTTACGGTCAATACCATTCCTATTATATTGTTCGGGATGATTGTAACTCTTTTAGCTATTCCTCTTAGTCTTGAGATGCTTATTGCCACAACTATCTCAATTGGTCTTGCATCTGATGCCACTATACACTTTGCATTTAAATATTTTAGATTTCGTTATTTTGGTCGAACGCGTAAGCATGCACTTGAAAAAATGTATTTTTATTCGGGTATCCCCGTAATAATAGGCTCCATTATACTCATAACAGTTTTTTTAATGTTGTATTTTTCACAAGTACACTTTTTAGAACTCATCGGAATCTATAGTGCAAGTTTAATTTCATTGTCATTGTTAACAGACCTGTTTATTTTACCCGTAATGCTATTGCTTATAGACAAATTTCAAGAGAAGCTTGAAAAGCCATCATCTCCACAGACTTAGAATTTCGGATGTTACATCTTAGGTTACAGATCTAAGATGAACAGACAAAAGTCATATACTAAATAGCGAAATATACGCCATAATACGAGTATGAAACATACACTAATATTTGAAACACCCATACCATGCTCTGTCAAAGCCCTTTTTGACTTTCATGCCGACACCAATAATCTTGCTCTCATTACACCCAAGGATACCAGTGTCGAGATACTTAAACTTGAAACACCGTTAAAGCAGGGAAATGAAGCTGTGTTACGTATCAAAAAAGGATGGCTTTCTTTTGTGTGGGAGTTGACGTTTGAAAAAGTGGAGTATCCGTATATCATCATTGATGTCGCTACCCGCTCACCGTTTAAACTTTTTAGGCATGAACATCACTTTATTGAAGTAAATGCCACACACAGCATCTTGCGTGACGTTGTGACCTTTTCTCTACCTTTTGAGCCCCTAAGTAGCCTTGCTGTATGGTTTGTGAAAAGAGATATGCAAAAAATGTTTGACTACAGACATAAAAAGACCAAAGAGGCTATAGCTTCAATAGCTCCATAGCCTGTATCATATCTTTGTCTCCACGTCCTGAAAGACTGATGATGATGGTTTTACCTTTGATGGTTTCCTTGGGCATCTTTTTGAGGTAGGCTATGGCATGAGCACTTTCAAAAGCAGGTACGATACCTTCTGCTCTACTCAGCCATACAAAGGCATCCAGTGCTTCATCATCTGTGACGTAGTCATACACTACTTTGCCTTGCTCCATGAGGTAAGAGTGTTCAGGGCCTATACCTGGGTAGTCAAGTCCTGCAGAGAGAGAGTATGCCTCTTCTACCTGTCCATCGTCTGTTTGTAGCAGATAACTCAGCTGGCCATGAAGTACACCCGGTCTTCCTAGAGCCAAAGACGCACCATGCTCTCCACTTTGCAATCCTTTTCCCCCTGCTTCTATACCGATGCACTCGGTCTGTTCTTCCTCTATAAAGTGTGCAAACATACCTAAAGCGTTTGATCCCCCACCAATACATGCAAGCACATAATCAGGTAGCGTATGTGCTTGTTCCCAGAGTTGTGCTTTGGCTTCATAACTGATGATCGCCTGAAAATCACGTACCATCAGAGGGTAAGGGTGAGGCCCTGCAGCCGTTCCTATCACATAGAAGGTATCTCTGGCATGCGTCACCCAGTGTCGTATCGCATCATTCATGGCATCTTTGAGTGTTCGGCTGCCAGACTCTACAGCGTGAACTTTGGCACCTAGCAGTTTCATGCGAAAGACGTTGAGTTGTTGACGTTCTACATCTTTAGCACCCATAAAAACCTCGCACTCCAGTCCCATGAGTGCCGCGATAGTTGCTGTAGCAACTCCATGCTGCCCTGCTCCCGTCTCAGCAATGATCTTTGTTTTTCCCATACGTTTGGCCAAAAGACCTTGGGCAATGGTATTGTTCACCTTGTGTGCGCCTGTATGATTGAGGTCTTCACGTTTAAGATACACTTCTGCACCTATCTCATCACTTATATTCTGGGCTTTATACAGAGGTGATGGACGACCTACATAATCTTTGTAGAGTGCATTGACCTCATTCCAAAATGTTGTGTCAAAACGGTATTTCTTATAGACTTCATCTAATTCTATGAGTACGGGCATGAGTGTTTCAGGTACGTATCTACCACCAAATTTTCCAAAGTGACCTCTCTCGTCTGGGTCAAAACTAAATTCTTTTGGTATATATGCTTTCATAGCTATCTCCTTTGATATGCCTAGTATAATAACTTTAGTAGTATATTCGTAGTCTTTTTATGACGTTTAAAGCGAATAGATCAATTTCTAAACATCGTTTAATTTTACTTCAAGAGAAGTATTATTGAGACGGAGAGAAATGTGTGACCGCTACTCAGTCTTGTTATTTGTATCTTCTTCGTCATCATCATAGATACTAAAGGCTGGTGGAAACCCCATTAGTCGTAGTTTTTGATCGAGTACCTTTGCATCATAGCCACCTCTTTTAACAGATGATAATATCTTCACTTGTTGTTCTCTACTTAATCCTGCCATCTCAAGCTCAAATTCAATTTCTTCTAATGTCATACTTTATTCCTTCTAATATATTTTATTTTATTATGTCTCCCGACAAAATCTCACTAAACATAGTATACATTTAGTTTCTCTTATGTGGATTCACCACTACCTCATCATCGTAAATAGTAAAAACTGGTGCATATCCCATACCTATCAACTTTCTATCAAGTAATTTTGCATCAAATCCACTTCTTTTCACAGAAGAGAGCAACATTTTTTGTTCCTCCATTCTCAATCCTGCTAATTCCAACTCAAACGCAATTTCTTCTAATGTCACACTAGACTCCTTTTTTTGATATAAATGTTTTTCCCACTGTTGCATATTTTCCACGTCCAGAAAATAACATAGGCTCTTGACTCTCTTTTTCATTCACATGTATTTTAACAACATCCGCTATAAAAATAGTATGGTCTCCATTTTTGTAGGTATCGCACACTTCACACTCGTAGATGAAGTCTGAGGCACTAAGTAAGACATTTTTAAATCTGTCTTCACTTTCTACGTGAAGGTTACTTTGTGCTAGTTTATCATCCATGTCTCCATGTAATTTTCCCATCAGGTTCACTGTTTCAAAGTGCTCAAAAGGAAGGAAGTTGAGTGTGAAGCTTTTGTGTTCTTGTATCAGCTGATGTGTATAGTTCTCTTCACGAACGGCTACTGCATAGCGAAAAGGCGACTTCGAGATAGGCATGTGCCATGAAGCAGGCATAAGATTGTTTTGGCAGGCTAGCAAAGCAGTGACTCTTGGTTGTGCATGTGTTGCTTGTTCTAAAGTATCATAGGTTTTAAACATGGGTTCCTCATTTTTTCTAATATTTTATACTGATATAAAAGTATTTCGTATATGGTTTATGTCTATTCGTGCTAAATATCTACTTTGCCATTGTTGTTTCAACAAAAAACGCTAAAACCCAAATCAAATATATAAATTTTTAAGGTTTTCATCTTTTTTCTTCTTCCCACGGTGTTCGTAAGAATGTATCCTAAATATTTGTGATATATGTTGAAGTTTATCTAACATATGTGGGAGTATCCGATGATGAAATCTTGTTCCAAAATGACAAATTTTATGTGAATGGCAGAAATATCAGGCATAAAAAAGTATATCCCACAAGATAGTGTGAACATAGAAGAGTATGCAGAACTTAGAAAAGTTTTTGAGAAGGTAATGCCATAAACACAAACTATTGGCTTTGAAATACTTGAGGTTTTACCTAGTATACAGTCTCACTGCCTTCATATTTGTTAAGCTATAATACCAATATCAAAAATTTACAAGGATGCCCATGACATACAATGACTGGTTTGAAGCACATGCAAAAAAACATGCAGCCATCGTACAAAAACTCCAAGCCCAAGGGCTTGATACATTTGATATAGTTCAATACTTCATTTTTGAGAACATGGTTGAGAATGAACCGGACTTTTGTGAACTTTATGCCACAAAAACCAAATGCCATGAGATGTATGAACTTAACTGCTACATGTGTGGGTGTCCTCACTTTAGGTTTTACCAATCACCTCCTATAGAAGAAGACCTAGCCTTTCACTCCACCTGTTCCATTAGTTCAAAACGCGGAAAACGCGCTATTAAAGAAGGAGAAATACACCAAGACTGTTCAGGGTGCACCATACCTCACGCTGAAGACTACATATTTAGAAAATTTGATACCGATTGGCGTAAAATGATGAGTGAGGTTAAAAATTAAAGTATAAATTGAATGTTATTTATTAGATTTGGCGTTAGACTCTAAAGACCACTTATCCGTAGCACTACAGCCAACATCACAACTCACATGAGGCGTAATGCCCACAGCCTCAGGATTGATTGCCACTTTTATTAGAAAGTAGTCACCATCCCCTTTGTGTGCAGTAAAGTTGTGTGTACCACAAAACTCTTCATTCATAAGTTCAATAACTGTGCTTGCATACTTGTAGGCATCTTGTTGTGTTTCAAAGGTCACATTATTGCTGTATTCACTTTTTTTAAAACATTCACACTCTTTTTCCATTTTTACTGTATACATAAGGGGTTCCTTTTAGATATGAGATAATCCTTTTTGGCATCATAACATTATTTGCTTATTCTCATACAAAATATACATAATACTTTTTTTCGCTCCCATAGAGACGATAAGAATAAGACAAAGAAGAAAATAGAAAACAATCTATAACTTTATAAGGTTTATTACTCTAATCTAAAACTATGATTCAATATCACCAATCTTTTATTACGTCTTGCCATAAGAGTTATTTAATCATATAAATTATATACTAATAATGTATAGTCAAGAGATATTTTAAATACTATTTGTTGTGCCAAACTTGTTGTAAAGCAAGGACGGAAAGCTATGGGTCTTAGATCATAAGATTGCCAGGTTGCCAAATATAATATTAGCCTATTATGTATATTCCTACTTTTTTACTACTTGTTTTCACCAGAAATTTTATTTAATTCAAACATATTTTGTTGTGCCAAACTTGTTGTGAAGCAAGGACGGAAAGCTATGGGTCTTAGATCATAAGATCGCCAGGTTGCCAAAATGAATTTTACACTTCTTTTACACAACAACCATTCATACAAAGGATATCAATGAAAAATAATACAAACAGCCGTAGAAACTTTTTATCTAAAATGCTAGTTACGAGTTTAAGTGGAGTTGCATTATTTAGCAGTACTACATATGCAAGAGGTCGTACAGATGGTGGAGGCGGTCGTACGACTACTGGTCTGACCAATGAACAAAAAGATATGTTGTTTTTTATTTATCAGGAAGAAAAAGTTGCTAGAGATGTCTATATCACTTTAGGAAATATTTATACGAATGAAAATACATTTGCATCTATTCAAAAATCAGAGCAGAGACACATTGATTCTGCAAGGGGTCTTTGTGAAAAATATGGTGTCGATATTACAGGTGTCGATGAAGGTTCTGTAGGTGATTTTGAGCTTCAGCCACTCCAAGAACTTTATGATAACTGTATTGCACAAGGTTCAGACTCACTACTAGAGGCACTTAAGGTGGGTGTATTTATAGAAATTACTGATATAGATGATTTGGAACGTGCTGCTGTGGGTATGCCAAATGATGTCTTTAATGTATTTGAGAATCTTAAAGAAGGTAGTTTGAATCACCTAGATGCTTTTGAAACTGCTGTTGCACGTGAGCAATAATATATTATGTTAGTGAATGAAGTTGCACCTTCTACCATGATGGAACCTGATGAGATCTTAGGTCTTTACTATAAAGCACTTTATAGTGGAGACCTTTCTTTAGTCAAAGATCTGATGACTCTAGAGTCTTATCTAATGACCTTGGAAACATTTGGGTTAAGATTATCATTCAGAGACTCAGAATTTAAGGCACGACTAAAAGAAGCTGAAGAAAATGCCACTTCACTGGCTGAAGTGGAAAATAAACTCTCGCAAGATCTTATTTCAAGAAAATTGTCACCCAAGATAGAGATAAAGTCTCAAGAATGGAATGGCACAGAAAGACAAACCATTAAATATACAGAAGATGAAAAAAGTAAAAAACTCTATTTTTCAAAAGAAGAAGATGGGTGGAAGATCAACTACTATGCAGGTCGTAAAGTAGACTAAAATATAGTTGTCTTACTCTCCGCTATTCTAAAACCTCTAAATACATTATTCAGTAATTATACATTTGTTAGAAAACCTTATAAAATATATAACTTTATGAGGTTTTTATTTTTATATCTTTTGCCTCTAAAACTTGTAGTGTATTTTTTGAATTTTAGAGTTTTTTGTTTGGACTGACAGCCATACTACTAAGAAGTCTCACCATATCAGATGAACTACCTAAATGTTCTTTAAGTATTATTTTTACTTGAGGGTGTGATGATTGTGTCTTCTGAATCACTTCAGGGATATCTCGGGTGACATGATTACCAGAGGCTAGGAAGTAAGGTAAGATGACTATCTCACTCGCACCCCTATCTATACAGGAGAGCACACTCTCTTCCAAAGAGGGAGTGGCAAACTCTAAAAATGCCGTCATAACAAACGTATAGTCTTCATCTAGTAAGGATTTCACTTTCTCCCCCAATCCCATGACCTCTTCATTTGAAGAAGTTTTTCTACTACCGTGAGCTACGATAATGAGTGCATTATTTTGCATCATTCTTACTCTGATCAGGGTAGATAAGTTTACTTGTATCAAACCCTGCTTCTTTTGCTTGAGCTAAAAGTCTGTTAAACGTTTTTTCATCTAATGTAGGTGTACGAGAGAGTATCCAGAAGTAAGAGTGGTCTGGACCACTTATCATGGTGTAGGTTTTGTAGTCTGTATCCATCACAATATATGAACCATAAAATGGTCCAAAGAAAGAGACCTTTAAAAAGCCTTTGTCAGATGCACCCACAAAGTAAGCTTTCCCCTCAGCCTCATTCCACTCTTTCTCTGCAGTTTTATAGCCACGGTTAAGCACTTTCACTCCACCATCTTCTCTCATACTATAGGTAGCAGTTATAGCCTCCATACCTTTTTCAAATCGGTGTTCCAGTCTTACTATCTCATACCATGTACCAAGATACTCTGTAAGTTTAAAGTTTTCTACGGGAATGACATTTTCTGGTTTTTCATAAGTTTTACATCCTGTTAGTAACAGAGTAAGTGCTAATGTAAGAGGCAGTAGTAGTTTAATCATATTAATCCTTTTTATTAATTTTATACTATTTTCAATCAATTAGTACTTTATTTTTGTTTGTTCATCGTATCTGCTTTTTTTAAAATAGACTGTATCATATTTTTAAAAACCAGATAGTGCACCGGAGTAAGTAAATACCAATAGATTCTCCCCCACAGTCCGCGCGGGTAAAAGTAGGCAGTTTGTACGAGTTCATCTTCTTTTATCTTAAACTCTAGCCATGCTTTTCCAGGTACTTTCATTTGTGCATACAAGAGTAGTCTTTCATTTTTACTAAGGTCTTCTACACGCCAAAAATCTACACTCTCTCCTACCCGTAAATGGATACTATCTCTTCGTCCTCTATTGAGTCCTGCACCACCAATCATTTTATCCATCCATCCTCTGATCTCCCAAAGCCAATCATACCCAAACCACCCCTCTTTGCCTCCGATAGAACAAAAGGTACGGTAAACAGTTTCTTTTGGAATGCCACCCAGTTTAATAGACTGACGATCCATTAAAACTGCTGATGCGGGGTCACCTTTATGCTGTCTTTCCCACCTGTCACCTCCCCCACCTGCATCACTCCATCTGCTGAAGACTTGATTTTCTTCCATTTCCTGTATAGATTTTCTCACTGCAGCTTCAAACCCTATAGGGTGTATTTGAGGGAAATACTGCTCGGCATGGTCATTTTGTATCACCACTTCTGAAGAGAGACCCTCTATCAGTGAACGTGCTACAGTGTAAGGTACAGGCGTAAAGAAATTCAACCAATAAGACGATAAATTAATAGTAAGTACAGGTAGAGGGAAAATCCAGCGACGGAGCCCTAAAGCAGTTGCACATCCCAGCATCATCTCTTTATAGGTCATTTTTTCACTGCCAATGTCTACAACCAGATTACCTTTAATACTTAAATCTTTCGATGCATTAAGATATGTGATCACATCATCTACACCGATGGGTTGTGCAAGTGTTTTAACCCATTTTGGAGTAACCATGACCGGAAGTTTTTCAGTCAAGTGCCTAATGATCTCAAAACTAGAACTACCCGAACCTATGATCACCCCAGCACGTATCCAGACGGTTTCGATCTGGTCTGGTTTACTTGAGAGTATCTCTCCTGTCTCTATACGGCTCAAAAGATGTTCACTAGCGTGTTCTTTTAGGCCTAACCCACCCAAATAGATAATGCGTTTGACTCCTTTTTTTATCGCTGCATCCAAAAAGTTCTGTGCACTCTGTCTGTCAAGTTCTTTATAGTTTTTATGTTGTAAAGAGTGTATAAGATAGTATGCTACATCTATACCTTCAAGAGCACGTTCAAGTGAATCAGGATCAAAAGTGTCACCTTTAGCGACTTCAACTCCCAAATCAGGATCAAGACTTTTAGGGTTACGCACGAGTAATCGCAAGGAGACAGCTTCATTTAAAAGGGTTTGTTTTAGACGTCTCCCTATGTAGCCGTTCGCACCGGTAAGTAGAACTTTCATTATGTATCCTTTTGTGGATTATAGCAATGACTGTATGAGAGCCTCTATATATAGTTAAAGTATAGTCTATTAAATCATATTTCGTAGTATTCTTTTGTCTGTTCATGGTCTATATATAGATGAATTGACATCATTTTACTACGAAACTACATTGATATTTAATATAATCAAACAAAAAAGAAGGATACGTATGCATAGAGATATAAAAATTGAAAACACCTATGTTATTGGCGATGTACACGGATGCTTTCATACTTTACAAAACCTTATTTCACATCTACCAAAAGATGCTGAAATTATATTTGTGGGAGACCTCTGTGATAAAGGTAATTTCTCTAAAGATGTCATTGACTTTGTGATAGAAAAGGGTTTTCCCTGTATCAAGGGGAACCATGAACATCTTATGGAAACTTACCTTGAAGATGCCATCTTTCATGACAAACACAGCCCATGGAGTTCCGACAAGCGCTATGGCGGTCTGGTGACGTTAGAGAGTTATAAAAATGATTATGAAAAAATGCTCTCTCATCTTGAATGGATAAAAATGCTTCCCATGTACATACAATTAGACAAGTATTTTATCACCCATGGCTTCGCATTGCCTTTTTATGAGCATCGAAACAATCCTGATTATTACAATGACTTTCTACTCAATCGCTATGAGCAAGGCATGTCTATTGAAAATGAAGATGTTGTGAATATATTCGGTCATTGTGTTTTTAATGAAGTGGTCTGTGGAGAGAACTTTTATGGTATAGACACGGGATGTGCCTATGGTAAAAAGCTTACTGCTTTACAACTTGGCACAATGATGTGCTATCAAGAACCTATGGATGCGAAAGATTCAGACTACAGCATCAAAGAGTTGAAACTTTCGCATATTGAACTGCCACATGATGAACATACCATCAGTAATTTGCGTGTACACATTGATGTATTGTTTACAGACTTTGACTTGGTTTCAACCGAAGTGGCAGAGTATATCGTACAACGATTTGGAGATACAGGTAAAAAAGAGATAGAGATGATGCTCGAGAAAAAACAACTCTTTATGAAACAGGCTAAAAAGATACTGCAAAAAGAGTTAGATTTTAAGAGATAGCAATGAATTGACACTATAGGTATACCAAACGTTTCCTATTATGAGTACAATGTGAAAAAACAATAGAGGAAATAACATGCCACACATCGTACTAGAAAATGCCAATAATACCAAAGAGGCATTTGAAGCTGTATCACCTTTTGCACAAAAAATTGAAGGCGGTATTTTGAAAGTTACCGATAAATACATCAATGGATCAGAGCACACTGCGCTCGTAGAATCTTTAGCCGTTGAACAGGGCGTGAACCAAAACTTTTTCATTCAACTTTCGCAGAAAAAAACAAGCCTCACTGTCCGACTGCTTCCACTCACAGACCCCGAAAAAACCAAAGGGGTTAAAACCATTATGGCAATCATTGCCAAACAGATCAAAGATACCAATGAGAACATCACTTACGGTAAAAATAATCTTGAAGACTTTTTGATCCACTAAGCACATTTTACTGAAACTCTGTCATCAGCTCACGGTAAAGCAATGGCACATAGTTCTGCTGAAGTTTTGTATTGGTGCGTGACTCTATGGCAACCGTGTTAAAAAAAGTCTTCCAGAGACTTTGGTAAGCTTTTTCATCTTCATGCAGTATTGGCACGCTGGCATCGAGGACAGGATGTATCTGTAAATCTTTACCATCCCATACAACGATAAACCCTCTTTGTATATCATGAATGATAAAACGTTCACTACCAAAACGCTTGACAAAGTGTTTGCCTATAAGGGGCAGTACATTACGTGGGGGTGATATCTTAGCATAGAGCATCCCGTCTTCAAGCACTTCAAAACGTGTAAAAGCATGCATTTTGTGGATGGTAGAAAACATTCGTTTTTGATACGCTTCAATCGTGTAGACCGTCTCATGGGAAAGCTGATACAGGAGGGAGATGTCTTTAAACCCCATACGAATATACAGCAGTAGTTCACGCTCTCTTGGTACATCATCACACAAAAAAACATGAAAGATACGTTCAAGTATCTTTTGGGGAAAGTGTTCAGCCATGCTTTTTGAGACCTTTTGTGCTATCTCCAAATGCGTCTCTATGGTCTGGCTTTGACTAAGCAGTGTCAGCGTGTTATTTTCACTGCTTAGCTCTTGCGGTATACACTTGTGGGTATAGCTTCTATGTAACGCCGTTAGAAACCCTTCAAAGCTTCCATCATACAGCCAATGCATTTATATCTCTCCCGTATTGCTCTGAACAAAGTCAAAGAGACTGGGTTGTGTACCTGCTTTTGGTTTATCAAGTGCAAGCATTGTTGACTCAATGCGTTCGTACCTCAAAGCAGTTTGCTCTACAGGTCTGCCATCTACGGTTATAAAATAACGTGCTCGCTTGAGTGATATCTTCATGCTTTGAAGATCTACAGCACTCAGACGTTTTTGTCTTCTGGCACGCAGTATCTTACCCACACTTCGGATTCCCAATCCTGGTATGCGAAGGAGCATCTCTTTTTCAGCTTTATTGACCTCGATGGGAAAATGTTGTAGATTACGCAGCGCCCATGCAAGTTTTGGGTCAAAACGCTCATCTAAAAAAGGGTCATTTTGCGTGGCTATCTCATCCCAGTTAAATCCGTAAAAACGCATCAGCCAGTCTGCCTGATAGAGTCGGTGTTCTCTTAAAAGGGGTGGTGGTGTGTCTATGGTGGGTAAGTTTTTGTGTGAAACCGTAGGAATGTATGCAGAGAAATAGACACGTTTTAGAAGACCTTTGTTGTAAAAAGCATCACTGAGCTTCAAAATGTCATAGTCACTCTCAGGACTGGCACCAATGATCATCTGTGTACTCATGCCCACAACTTTTTTACCACGTTCGAGTGCATCGTTCCTGACAATTTTAAGCGGCTCAAAAAGTTTTACTTTACTTTTTTCAGGTGCGAGGAGTAGAAGACTTTTTTCACTGGGTAGTTCAATGTTAGAACTTACTCTATCGGCCAGTTTGGTCACTTCTTTGATGAGATGTGCTGAAGCACCTGGTATCAACTTTACGTGCACATACCCATTAAAACCATGCTCATGTCGTAAGATTTTTAGGCTTTTGAGTATAAGCTGCATTGTATGGTCTTCACTGCTTATGATACCAGAACTCAAAAAAAGCCCCTCAATGTAGTTACGTTTATAAAAATTGATCGTGAGATCTGCTATCTCCCTGGGTGTGAATGCTGCGCGTTTTAAGTCATTGCTGCTTCGGTTGATACAGTAATTACAGTCATAGATACAGTGATTGGTAAAGAGTATTTTTAAGAGTGAAATACATCGTCCATCTGCAGAGTAGGCATGACAGATACCACTGTTTTGTGTAGCCCCAATATCTCCAAAACTATGTGTTCGCGTAGAACCCGAAGAGGAGCACGAAACATCATATTTGGCTGAGTCGGTTAGTATTTGTAATTTTTCATCTATATTCATGTCATTACTATAACCAAAGGGAAAGAATTGTGCTAAAAAAATGGCAAATTGTCATTTTTTTAAGTGACAAAACAAGTATACTAACCGTGTGGTATTCACTGTAAAATACACTATGATAAAATTAGAATTTAATGAACCGCTTAGAATTAATGATGAAGAACCACTCTCTCAGACTGATAGAGCAAAAAACAAAGCAAAAGAACCACTCATAAAAAAGCCTATCAAACCTATGATAGACAAAAACACACTAAACGACGAAGACTACAACCGCATCGTCGAGATGGCTTGGCAGGACAGGACACATTTTGATGTGATATATACACAATACGGACTGAGTGAGAATGAGATCAAAAAAATGATGCGAAAACTCCTAAGCGCTAAGGCCTTCAAACGTTGGAGAAAACGGGTACAAGGTAGAAAAACAAAACATGCAAAACTGTGTGAACACAAACCCAAACGGTTTCAGGGGCCCTGGTAGATAAAGTGTTAGTTAAGGTGCCAACCTTTCTATCTTCCAGTCGTTCTGTGTTTTTGTATATAATATCCGATCATGCAACCTGCTCTCTCTTCCTTGCCAAAATTCTATCTTTTCAGGAACGACTCTATAGCCTCCCCAAAAATCAGGCAAAGGGACTGACCCCTTAGCAAATTTTTGTTTCATCTTTTCCACTTGTATCTGAAGCATCTTTCGAGAAGATATTACTGCACTTTGCTCACTTACCCATGCACCTAACTGACTGCCACGTGAACGTTTCATAAAGTACGCCATCGATTCTGCTGTAGTGATCTTCTCACATTTTCCTGTTACACGTACTTGGCGCTCCAGATCCAACCATAAAAACTCCAATGCTACATGAGGGTTTTGCTCTATTTCTTTTGCTTTTACACTGTTATAATTAGTAAAAAAAACAAATCCTTTTTCATCAAATATCTTTAAAAGTACGGCACGTATATTAGGTATATTTTCTTTTGAACTTGTAGCTAATATCATACTGTTTGGATCTTTGATCTGTGCTTCAATGGCTTGTGAAAACCATGTTTCAAACAAGCTAAAAGGTTCAATTGGTACTGAATTCTCATCCAAAGAGGCTTTCTTATATTCTGTACGCATCTCTTGTAGATCTAACATGCTTATCTCCTACAGTCTCTGTTTAAAATATGCCAAGGCATTTTTTGATGCTTCTTTGTGTACTACCATAGGTTTTGGGTAGCCCTCTATGGCATGATTCAGCAAATAGCTCTCATCATGAAGCTTCTTTGAATCCACAGATAGAAGTTCAGGCACCCACCTTTTAATGTAGCCTGCTTCTTTATCAAATTTTTTACTCTGTAAATAAGGATTAAAGATACGAAAATAAGGTTGAGGGTCTATGCCTGTACCTGCACTCCACTGCCAGGATAAGATATTTGATGCAGCATCATAATCAAGCAGATATTTTGCAAAAAAACCTTCTCCCCATTGCCATGGCAAGAGCAGATCTTTGGTAAAAAACGAAGCACAGATCATCCGTACACGGTTATGCATGTCACCTGTTTGTAAAAGTTCTCTCACCCCTGCATCTACCACTGGTACCCCTGTTCTACCTTCACAAAATGCAGCATATTTACCTTTATCCTCTATGCCGTTAAATCGGTACTTATGGTTGTGCTTCGAAAGATCAGGAAAATGAAAGAGTAAATAAGCATAAAAGTCACGGAAAATAAGTTGTCTAAAAAATGGCTCCGTATCTATACCCTCTTTTTTCTGAGTCAATAAAAAACGTAAGAGTGAACGTACAGAGAATGTACCAAAACGAAGATCTAAACTTAAATGTGAGGTAGCATCTTTGTCTAGATAATCTCTCTCTTTTGCATAACATGGAAGATTCTTTTTGAATTGTTCCAGTTTCATTTCCACATTATCAATTTTGAGAAGATTTTTTTTAAACGCAAGGGACTCTATGGTCAAAGGCAAAATCTCTTCTCTATCCACATCTATTTTTGTGATACCTTCATAAGAAGTCTCATAAAGTCTCTGTTTAGCATAGACATATTCCTGCATGTGTTCTTTAGAGAAATGTGCTTTAGCTTTGTTATAAAAGGGGGTAAAAACCAGGTAAGGTGTACCGTTATCTTTGAGTACCTCTTCAGGTTTAAAAATGTATGTATCATGCAAATATCGAAAGTGAAGGATATGAGAGACTTTGATATCCCGTTCTTTCGCATATGCATCATAATCACCACTGGCAGCTACTTCATCAAAGCCTTCTGCTTCGAGTGCATTAAATATATCTAAAGGATCACCCCAGTAAATTTTAAGATCCGACCCTTTAGTTTGGAGTGAATTTTTCAACATAAGCACTCTGTCAAAAATAAAGCTAACCCGTCTGTCATCCATTGGAAGTGAATTGAGAATCTGTGTATCAAAGATAAAAATAGGAAGTACTTCACCTCCTAAAGAGAGCAAAGGATTGTCTTCCACCCTCAGGTCTCTACGGAACCATAGTATACGTTTCATGAAAAAATTTCTAAAAAATGTATTTTAGTTTTATCATTGCACCCGCACTTGGTTCAATACTGTAACTATCGACTTCATTTTCATTGCGATCGTAGATTGTAAAATCACGTTTGAACGCATAAAGAATATTAGCGCTTATTTCGAACTTGTCACTAATCATGTAACGCAGCCCAATATTTGATTGATAATCTTTTGCTTCACTATACCCTTCGGGTTCTATGCCGCTATCATCAGCAAGTCGAATAACAGCTTGTGAATAGATCATCCCGGCATTGAGTAAGAGCTTAGGGCTGAGATGGTAACCGATATAGGCTCTTGGAAATCCGAGTACCATAGTCAGTCCGTCAGTTTCACGGACACGATATGTATATCCAAGTACTGGCAAAGCAATTGATTTTACTGGATGATAATTAGCAAAAGCACCGAGTTGAAAGGCATGCTCATCATCTAATTTATAGGAGAAAAAACTAAAAATACCAGCACCAAGAGCATCCTTGAATTCTTTTTCATATGTTGCATTGATATTCACTGAGTTGAGCATAAACCATTTATCGTTGATCGGTACTGGCAGATTAGCAAAGACTTTAATACTCTGCATAGATTCTAACGGTGTCTTGCCCCTGTAAAAAGGAAGGTCCTGTTCCTGATCCCAGTCAAAGTCCCAGCGGCTATAGCTAATCCCAACAATATCATTATTAATTTGTATCTTTTGCTTAGATGTTCTAACGCTACCTTCATAACCTTCAAATTTTGCATCAGAAAGAAAGTCACTTTGAAAAGTCACTTTGGGTTGTGCAATTTGCTCAAGTAACGAAGGTCTTTGCTCTTCTGCCATGACAGACAGTACACAACCTAATAATAATATGGTAATACGTTTCATTTTCCACTCCTTATATCTGATCTTAATGCTAGTTCTTTCGGATAAGGGTGAAGAAACTTTTGTCCCAAAAGATATTCCGCATTATATTGTTTTGCAAACATATGAAGTCTGCTCAGCGGGGCTATAAGAGGTACTATTTTATTTGCATACTCTCGTATCTGTTCATGAAGCATCTCTTTTTCTACCTCACTGATTTTATCTTTAACAAAACCTGCCATATGCTCAAGTACATTTCTATTTTTACCTATAGAACTTTTTTCAGCGATAATTGATTTAAACAGCAGTTCATATTTAGTCAATATCGTTTCAAATGACAATTTATCATGATTACCCACGATCTGTCCTAAAGATCTGTACATACTCTCATTTTTTGCCTGAAGCATAAACTTATAAGACTCGTGAAAAGAAACGAGCGTTTTCATAGATGGTTCTAATGCTTTAAAGTTTTCAAAATCATCATAGGCAAAAAGCTGCATCACAAAGTTCTCTCTGAGCCAAGGGTCATTCAGTCTGCCCTCTTCTTCCATAGGTAAAAAAGGAAAATGCTCTCTGCAAAGTTTGGCAAAGACGCCATCGTCCTTCCCCTCTGCATAGCCGTTGGTTCTATAGACCAATGCACTGCCTAATCCACAACTAGGAGATTTAGATTTGAAAATGATCCCACGAATAGGTGCAGCCTTAAGACGTGTGAGTTCAGCATTACTTGTAGCTAAAAGTTCTTCAGTGAGATTATCATCTGTCTTACTTGGATGAACTTCTATCCCATCTTTCTCATGAACAAGTCTGATGGTTGGTCTAGGAGTACCAAATGCCAAATGTTCTGGACAGAAAGGTAAGAAATCGGCAAAAGCTCCAAGATCATCGGTAATAAAACGGTTATGTTTGTGCCCACCGTCAAAACGGATCCGTTCACCAAGCAGACAAGAAGAGACGGCGATTTGCATAGTATTCCTTTAGTTCAAAAATGCTGTTTTGAAAGTAGTATCATCCAAAGAAGTGATACCTATCTCTCTAAAAAATTGTAAAATTGGTAAAGATCTTTCATAGTCTGATGTAAATGTAGCATCAAAACACTCAAGAGTAGCTTTTAGTATATCATCCATTAATGCCGATTTTTCTTCTTTCGTATAGGCATAATAATATTCCATAGCCTTATCAGGATTTTCATCCATGAATATAATAGACTCTTTTACTGCTTTATCAAAATTATGACATATATCAGTATTTGACGTATAAAACTCTTTGTTGACAAAAATATCCAAGGCACTAAAGTTTGCAAATCCGGTATTTTTAGCATCTAGATAGAGAACATCCAATCCTTCATGTTGCGCTTCTACTCCTTCAAAGTTATAAAAGTAGAGCCACCCTGCATCTGCACCCTCTTTCATGTGTTTGATATGCTCAAATCCATTAGGCTCAAAGGTAACCTGATCTTCTGTAACTGTGATGCCATCTTTGGCAAAATAGCGTCGGATGATCTCAAACCCTATCGTATTTGTTATGGCATTGGAAACAGGTGTGGTCACCGTAATATTTTCTCCATTTTTGACTTTTTCATACGAGTCTTTTTTAAACAATACACCACCCTTAGTCTCAAAATAACTCCCTAAAGAAAGGAATCTTTTATCAAACTGTTCAATAAGATGAAGAGGTTCATTGGTTGCAAACTCTATATTTCCATCTAGAAGTTCATCCAGTCCATCATAGTGTTCATCAGGTACAATGAGTTCAAGCTCAATATCATATTTTTTAAATATTCCTTCGGACATACCTACAATAAAGGGAAGGTGATCAGGGTTCAAGAACCATTCAATAGCAAGTTTTAGTTTCATATTTTCATTCCTTTAATTAAATTAGAGATATTCTGTTGAATATCCCCTTCAAATGCTGCACTCACCACTGAGATCATGTCAGTTCGTGTAGCAGCAACCTCTCCTATATTGGTCTGGCTAATACCACCTATGGCACATACAGGTATCTCTACAGACTCTTTGGCCTTGTGCAGCACATTAAGCGATATAACACCTGAATGTGGTTTGGTAGGAGAAGGGAAAAAGGAACCAAATGCTACATAGTCAGCACCTTCTTCCTGTGCCTCCTTCGCTTTACGAATACTTCCATAACATGAAACTCCAATGATCCCTTTAGGGAATATCTTTCTTGCTTCTTGAATAGGCATATCATCCTTACCAATATGGATACCATCTGCATGAATTTTAGCAGCCAAATGTGGACGGTCATCTATAATGAAGGGTACATTATGCTCGCTACATAGTTCTTGAAGTGCACGGCATACTTCTTCCACCTCTTCATCTGATTTTGTTTTATTTCTGTATTGCACAATGGATGCACCAGCCTTTAAAGCCTCTTTTACGTAGTCACGTACTGTTTCATCGGGTGTTAAATATTCATCTGTGATCACATACAGACCATTAAGCAACTTCAACATATGCTCCTCCTTCTTTATGATTTATTGGTCCTGGACCATGACCAATATCTGGTGCTTTTATCAGTGCACGCGTAATGAACTTCTTTGCAATAGATATAGATTTTTCAAGGGAATGTCCCAATGCTAAATTGGCAGTGATGGCACTTGAATAAGAGCATCCTGTCCCATGTAGACTTGAGGTATCTATAAGTGGAGATTGAAAAACACGTTTTTTATCCTGAAAATATAGCTGGTCAACACTAAATCTATTTTCAGCAAGTTCAACTACATGATGTTTCACAAGTACTGGTGTAGTAAGATTTTTGATCACTTCAAGAGATTTTTTGTCCCCATGCTTATACCCAAAGAACGCATACGCTTCATGATGATTGGGTGTAATGAGTGTTACATTATTAAATAGTGTATGCATTGCTTTCACGGCATCATCTTTAAGTAAGGGTGAACCGGCTTTTGATATTGCCACAGGATCAAGTACAATAGGAATATCCAAATCTTTTATAACATTGGCAACCATCTCAATAATCTCTTTATTAAAAAGCATGCCTATTTTTATGGCTGCAACATCGAAGTCTTTAAAAACCATTTCAATCTGTTTTTGAACAAATGACGCATCCATAGGTACGATCTCTTCAACTCCCGTGGTGTTTTGTGCAGTAAGTACCGTAATTGCAGTAGTGCCAAAGGTATTAAATGCTTCAAAAGTCTTTAGATCAGCTTGAATACCTGCACCACCACTACTGTCGGAACCTGCAATACTTAAAACTACTTTCATGAATACTCCTTATATTTTGAGAGAGTTTATAATTTATTAGAAACTTTTAATAGTGTAAAAATGTCGATTAATTTGTTTAAGTGGAATTCTAAGACCTTATAGAAAGAGAATTGCTTTATAATTTATCGGTTATATATCTAAATATATAAAGTTATTTTTGATTTGATCTATTAAAAACTTAATTAAAGTTTCAACTGCTAAAGTAGACGAGTTAATATTATATGTTTTAAAAGGCGTCTTAAATGAGTACAACAACTACACCTACTATTCTAACTATAGCCGGCTCTGATACTTATGGTGGAGCAGGTCTTCAAATAGATCTCAAAACTATACATCACTTAGGTGGTTATGCACTGAGTGCCACGACAGCACTGACATCACAAAACTCTACAGGAGTAAAAGATGTGTTCTCCGTGCCTTCTGAAGTAGTTGAAAGACAATTGAATGTCTTGCTTGAAGATATACAAGTTGATGCAGTAAAGATAGGTATGCTGGCAAATAAAGACATTATAGAAGTATTAGTCAAGACCATTGACAAGTTTCAACTTAAAAACATTGTTTTAGATACTGTACTGGTAAGTTCAAGTGGAAAAGATCTTTTAGAGTCCAATGCTATTAATATGATGAAAGAAGAGCTATTCCCAAGAGTTGATCTCATTACACCAAATATACCTGAAGTACACTCTCTACTTCGTAATACTTCTTACACGGGGAAGAAGGAAGAGGTACAGTCCACTGCTAAACAATTTTTTGACCTAGGTGTAAATGCTGTTTTGCTTAAAGGAGGTCATGCCCAAAAAACAGATAGCGTGATCGATTACCTGATAGAACGACCTGATAGCATATCGACACACACTACCAAAAGAGTAGAAACGACACATACTCATGGTACAGGATGTCTTCTCTCTTCAGCCATTGCAACAAATTTAGCATTGGGACATACCTTAGAAAAAAGTGTCTTTTTGTCTAAAGAGTTTATATACAACAGTTTATATGACTCATCACGATTAAATTTAAACTATACCAGGGAAAATAAAAGAAGAAAAGAACCTATATTTTAAAATTGGCAGAGCCTTCCAAACAAAATTTATACGCCATCTTTTTCATATTCACATTACTCTACTTAACCTTATTTTCCTTCTATCATTTCTACAACTTTATCTACTGACATAAGGCTTAAGACTCTTGTGTCAAAAGCTTCAAAACTTTCTTTTTCCTTCCGATCATCCCTGTATATTTCCATTAATTTTTTTACTTTATATTGTGCATCTTTGAGAGGTAATGCTTTATAGATTACTCTAGCCTCTTTAGCTTCTTTAGTTGCTTTTCCCCCTAAATAGATATGCACTCCATCCACATTATTACCATCAAGATCTTTTGCTTTACATCCTTCAAAACCAATATCTGCTACACCATGAATACCACATCCTTTGGGACAGGCACTCCAGTACATTCTTACCTTTGCACCTTTGATGGGCACTTCTCTCTGAAGAAAATTTGACATCTCTATTGCATCAGGCTTATTTGCGATTACACCAAAAGCACAAGTAGCAGTACCCGCACATGCAATGAGATGGTTAAAATATGTATTATGGTACCGACTATAGATCTCAAACAGCATAGACTCTTTGACTTTTTTAACCTTTTCAGGTGCAGTAATAATATAAAGACTTTGTTCTATACTCAGTCTTATCTCCCCACCTACTTCTTTAGTGGTTTTGGCTACTTCTATCAGACTATCTCCAGTAAAGATCCCGCTGGGTATACTTAAATGTACTGCACTCTTTTCTTTATCAAGTTCCAACAATCCACTTTCATCAAGCAAGAACTCTTCGGTTGCCAATATCTTACCACTACTATCAAGTTCTAGATCTTGATATTTTTTGATCGCATCTATAAATGTTTCCATTCCCACTGCTTCAAGTAAAAAATGAAGTCTGTTCTTATTTCGATTATCTCTAAAACCATACGTTTTAAACAAGTTGATCACTGCATTAAAAACACTGACCACCTGATTTTTTCTTATAAATAGCCCTGTGTCTTTTGCCTGTATACCGACTCGTCCTCCAAGGTAGAGATTAAAACCGAGTTCTTCTTCTTTTTGGGCAACGACAAAACAGCAATCATGCCCATAAATATTACAGTCATTCATATTCATACCGAGTATAGCAGTATTAAATTTTCTTGGCAGTGTGCCTATCCACTCCTCTTTTTCCAAAAAAATCGACTGCATCTCATCAATAAAAGGTTTAACCTTGATGATACTTTTATTGCCTAAACCATCAAAAGAACTTGTTACAATATTTCTAAAATTATCTACCCCTGTTTGAAATGTACTGATTCCTACACTCTCCAACTCTTTAATTACCGTATAAAGATCACTAATTTTGATATATCGTAGTTCTATTTGTTGTCTTGTTGTAATATCCATATAATCTTCACAATAATTCTTTGAAACTTCCCCTATTTTCATCGCTTGTTCTACACTAAGCTGACCAGCAGGGATACGAACTCTTAACATGAATTTTCCGTCTTTTTTCAAAAATGCACCAAAACACTTTAGAAAAAAGCTACTGTCTTCATCCTTCAGAGCCTGCAGTCCTTTAGATGAAATTGTCTCAAGTCCTTTATAGATACTCATAGGTACTTTAAGTTCTTTGATCTTTTCTATTTTATTTAATTTTTTATTTCTTTGTTCATAGGCTTGTTCTAATACATCCATTAATGATCCTTCTATTATGTTTTCGATATAAGCAATAAAATAATTATCATTGCTTGAATAAATGATATGATCTGCCAAAAAGCAATCGGGTTTCGTTCTAAAAGTGGTGGCTTTACTTTTTTAAGATATTTTGGATTTGGGTGCCGAAGATCATAGGTAAACTCTGAAAGTTCACTATATCTCTTGAAAGGATTTGGATGTGACGCTTTACGCAATGTCTCATCGATCCAAAAAGGTATATCACTGTTTTCAGTATATAAAGATCTGTATTTAAGCTTTCGTTGTGCGCTTTTAGTATTTGCTTTTGCTACATGCGTACCGTAAGGGAGTTTACCTGATAACATCTGGTAAACAATGACAGCCAATGAAAAAAGATCAGACCTATATGTTCCCACTTCACCTAAAAAATACTCTGGAGCAGAATATGTCATCGTACCTAAAATATCTCCTTCATCTGTAAAGGTATTTATTTCAGTGATTCCTGCAACCCTTACTGCTCCAAGATCGATGATCTTCACACTACCTGTTTTATCGATCATGATATTAGCAGGTCTAAGATCCTGATGAATCATCTCCTGTCTATGGAATGCTAACAAGCCCTTTGCAGCCTGATCAACAATACTCCTTACTTCTTCAAGTGATGGAGTGGGATTATCAACTATCCATTGCTCGAGTGTCTGTCCTTCAACATACTCCATCACCGTATATAAATAGTTACGTTCTCGATCCTGAGGATATGCTTTTAGAACATGCTGACTATTGATACGTCTTGCGATCCACTCTTCAAGTAAAAAACGCTCCAGATAGGCTTTATCCTCTTTGTGTTCCGTTGACGGTATTTTAATGACTGCGGATTGTCCCGTGTCATTATCTCGTGCAAGATAAACATGGCTTCGGCTGCTTTTACTGAGTTCCCTTATAATAGTATAGCCGTCAAACTCCATTCTTGCTTCAAGAATTGGAGGAAGTTGCTTCTGAGGTAGATTCAGCTGTATATCTTCAGCATTTTTTTCGGGAAGTGTATCTACCCTGACGATCTGCATGGTCAGGTTGTCATCACTGCCCTCTTCATATGCCTTTTGTACGATTTCTTTTGCTTTAGTATCAAATGGTGAATCATCGGCTAAAAGCCTCTTTATCATCCAATCATCATTAACGAACTCATACACTCCGTCTGTCATAAACAGAAAAGTATCCCCCTCTTTCACATCCAGTGTTTCATAATCGATACGTACAATCGTATCTATTCCCAAAGCTCTAGCAAGATAACTTTTTTCTCTAGAGACCCATGTTCTGTGATCTTCAGTAAGTTGTTCGAGCACACCCTCTCTGACCCTGTAGATACGTATATCCCCAATATGAAAGATATATGCTGTTGAGGATTTGATCACCATGGCACTGAATGTACAGACATATCCCCTGTCTTTATCAAGATGGTAAAGGTTTTGTCTATTTTGGGCATAGATCCATGAATTGGTTGCCTGTATCACTCTATGTGCGGACTTTTTCACAGACCATGCTTCTGATGTACTAAAATAATCTTCTAAAAAATAACTAACAGATATTTTACTCGCTTCTTGGCTGACCTTACTACTACTGATACCATCAGCTATAGCTATCGCAATACCTTTACTGCTTATAAGTGGTTCGGAAGGTATACGGATATCATGAAAATCCTGATTAACCTCTTTTCTACCCTTACTGGTATATTGTCCGATAGTAAGTTGTAATTGTGACATGATTGAAATCCTTATACTCTTTCAAGTAAAGCCTGATAATATAGGAAATAGCGTCAGGCTTTAATTGAAAGAATCCTACCTACCAAGATTTATATGGCAAGAATTTTCCATTCATCTTTATAACTACACGATCACCTTTAGGATCTTCTTCTTTATCAATATCAAGAGAGAAATCAATCGCACTCATGATCCCATCACCGAATTTCTCATGTACGATCTCTTTGATGGTTTCACCATACACACCAACAACCTCATAAAGTCTATAGATCAACGGATCTGTAGGAACTGTCTGAGCCCACTTTTTATTTGGAAACTCCTGTAATGCTGAAGCTACCTCACCAGAAAGTTCCAGTATTTCACATAGTTTTTCCGAATCCTCTTTTTTCAAGCTGTTCATACCAAGCGCTGCAGAAGTCAAAAATACCGGGGACATTCCTACTTTTTCCGCTATCTCTTCCCAACTTGATCCAATTTGCTTTTTTGCCAATAGAATCTCTTCAGTCATCTCGATTTTTTTCATTTTATTCTCCTTTATACTCTACCCAGGTGTACTGGGTAGTATCTATTTATGATTTATTTAAATTTCTCGCAGCTGATGTTTTGGCATGGGTATAGTATATTGGTAAACCAACAAAGACCAAACCACCTACTAAGTTACCCAAAGCAACCGGAAGCTCATTCCATAGAAGATAGTCAGCTACTGTAAAGTCACCACCCATGATCAAAGAGAATGGGAAAAGGAACATGTTAACGATTGAGTGCTCAAAGCCCATAAAGAAGAACAGCATAACAGGCATCCACATCGCTAACCATTTACCACTTACACTTGTAGAGATCATCGCTCCTACAACACCCATTGATACCATCCAGTTACAGAGCATACCTCTGATAAATACCGTTATCCATCCATCTGTACCATGAGCAGCGTAACCCAATGTTCTCGCCTCACCGATACCTGCAACTTTCGCTGCAATCGCTCCACCATCTGTATTGAATCCCATTGTAAAGATATATGCCATCATAACAGCAACCGTAAAGGCACCAAAAAAGTTACCTAATGCAACAAGTCCCCAGTTTCTCATCATCTGGCCAAATGTTACACCTGGTCTTTTATCGATCCATGCTAATGGAACTAAAGTAAATACCCCTGTAAGAAGGTCAAATTTCATCAAATAAAGCATAATGAACCCTATAGGAAACAGTAAAGCACCCACTAACGGTGATCCTGTTTTTGTCGCAACTGTAATTGCAAAAACGGCAGCCAGTGCTAAAATTGCTCCTGCCATATACGCTCGAATAATTGTGTCTTTTGTAGACATGTAGACTTTTTGCTCACCTGAGTCAACCAACTTAGTAGCAAATTCTGACGGATCTATATACGCCATAGTAACTCCTTGTTATATTTTTTTTAATTTACTCTATTGAATAAATTTACATCAACATTAAAACAAATAAAATAAGGAAAAAAATGGGAAATAAGCACTTATATGATTAATATTTAATCAATGATATCTTATTTTAATTATCATTAGTGTTTATAATTTGATAAGTAACAATAAAAGGATTATTATCAAAAAATTAACGATCTATCTGTTTATTTTCTTCCTTTTACTACTTTTCTATATGATAGGTTCTACTATTAAAGACTCCTATAAATCACAAGAGCAGCTTGTAAATGAAATACTAAAAAATAAAGCTAAAGCTATTGTCGATCTAGTTGTGGATATGCGGCATTGGAATGCCCAATTCAATGGAGTCTATGCAAAAACAGATATTATAAAACCTAACCCCTATTTAGACCCAGGCTATATAAGATCAGATAAAAATGAAACACTCATATGGATCAATCCGGCATTCATGACCAGACAAATATCTAATATCGCTTCAAAAAGAGATGGTTTTTCACTCAAGATCACCAGTAATAATCTTATTAATCAACATAATGCACCCGATGCTTACGAAAAAAAGCTTTTGGACTATTTTGAATCAAATCCGGACGTACCTTATTATTGGGAAATGAAAGACAATGAATTTAAATTCATGGGGGCTCTGAAAGTCAAGAAAGAGTGTATGAAGTGTCATCAAAAACAAGGATACAAAATTGGAGATATCAGAGGGGGCATAAGTGTCTCATTTGATACAGCAAAAGAGTTTAAACAACTCAAAGAAATTAATGATGATAAAGAGTACGGTATTCTATTTCTAATTATTGCCTCAATTGGAACATTAATGACATTTTTTATCTATCAAAGTATTAAGCGTTCGGATGAAAAAAAGATATCCGATCTTAATCATAACCTTGAGATGAAAGTAAATGAACTAGATGAGTTAAACCAAACTTTACACAATAAAGTAAAACAAGAGGTTAAAAAACAAAGAGAAAAAGAGAATCTTCTGATACAGCAGTCTAAGCAAGCTGCCCTAGGGGAGATGATAGGGAATATTGCACATCAATGGAGGCAACCTATTAGTGCGGTGAGCGCTGTCATGATGAATATTAAATGGACTGCCATTGCAAATGGTGTTGAAAAAAACTTTCTGGATGAACGAATTAACGAAGCCAATGAACAACTGAACTTTATGTCACAAACTATTGATGACTTTAGAAACTTCTTTAAACCCGATAAAGAGAAAGAAAACTTTAACTTAGTCAATGAGGTGCAAAGAGCTTATAGCCTTTTAGAAGCAACACTGCAACATAATAATATTTCACTACAGATCAACACTACTGAGAATTTCATGGCGTATGGCTATCCAAATGAATTTTCACAGGTGATCTTTAACATTATCTCAAATGCAAAAGATGTACTGATCGAAAGAGAAGTTAAGAATCGTGAAATTACAATCAACATCTATAAAGATGAAGGTAAAGTATTTTGTGAAGTGATTGACAACGCTGGTGGTATTGACGAAAAATATTTGGAGAAGATCTTTGAACCGTATTTCACTACAAAAGATGTCAATGGTACAGGTATTGGTCTCTATATCTCAAAAGAGATCATTCATAAACATATGAAAGGGACACTGAATGCGACGAACACATCAGAGGGTGCAAAATTTACAATATCAATCCCTGCAAATAAGGTAATTTAATGGATATGAACAAGCTTGATATACTCAAAAATAAAACCATACTTTTAGTGGAAGATGAAGCAATCATTAGAAATAATATTGCTTCAATGTTAAGATTCTTTTTTAAAGATGTCTATACAGCAATTGATGGCTATGATGGTTTAGAAACTTATGAAAAACATCTTCCAGATATAATTATGACAGATCTTAAAATGCCATTTATGGGTGGGTTTGAACTTTTAGATGAATTGAAAAAAAGATCAAGTAGCAGTTATATGATCGTAGTTTCTGCTCATACTGATACAGAACTTCTTATTAATGCAGTAAATAACGGTATAGACAGATATATCACAAAACCCGTAACTGAACGACAGCTTTTTGATGCTTTTGAAGCCTATATTGATAAAATAGAAAAACAGGATCAAAATTTAAAGATGCTTTTCCCAGGTATTATGTTCGATGTAGACAAAAGAGAACTTTTTATCAAAGAAGAAAGAATTCATTTAAATAACAAAGAGACCCTTTTGCTTAAACTTCTCATGCAAGAGAAGAATAAAACATACACTTATGAGGAGATCGAAAACCAGGTCTGGGGTGAAAAGTCCATGAGTCTAACTTCACTTAGAAGTGTAGTAAGAGATATTAGAAAGAAAACAGGTGAAAAAATTATAAAAAATGTGTCAGGAATTGGTTATAAATTATATTTCAACGAATGATAATAACGTCCGTCAGGGGACATAACCTCCCTCGACTCGAATAATACTTGGCTTCATACAAAAAATGGGATAAATTTGGCAGAGTCAAAGATTGATTAGTCTTGAGTACGCATTTTAGGAGCTTAAAGCCCTATGACTCAGGAGACTCTAAATCAAGTGAGAAACCCATGAACGCCCTATATACGAGTCATAATTTAAACTAAAGTATGTCTCTTAATACCATGGCATAATGAAGAACCACAAGGTTCAAAAAGAAAATCCCCATAGAAGAACCGCGTGAGAAGAACTTCTCAAGCGGTGTTTTCTCTTTGTTCAGTCTTATCATGGATATCGTCATATGGATCACGGTCAATACAATGATCACTCCTACTAGATAGAGTTTTATACGCAATGAGTCTATCACTTCGTTCGAGAGATTTGAAAAGAGTATATCTAGAAGACCATTGTTAGAGATCATGGTATACCCTGTGATAAGAAGGATGATAAGTGCTGCCGTCTCAAAATAGCCATAGATAGGTCCTATACGAGGATATACTGCATCCTGGTCTTCTTTTTTTCTCAGACTCACACCCAGTAAAAACATAAAAAATGCTCCACCAATCCATGCAATAGCTGCAACAAGGTGTAAGTGTATCGCCCAACCCATTACTTGCCTTCTTCTTTGTTATGGTGTCCTAAGGAACAGTACTCTTTTGCATTCTCTGCATCAAGTAAAAAAGGTTCACCCGGTCTAATACGATTCCATTTTTCTGCATTTTGTATAAGATAAACTTTAACGCCCATCTCTAAAAGCTTTAAAAATGTTTTATATCCTAGCTCTTTAACATAAAGTGTGTCAATGTTCAATGTTTTAAAATACTCAAAAAATTCTGGTGATTTTGATGTTTTATGAGGGTTTTCCTGTACGATGATCTGTCCTTCGTCTAAAAAAGCAAAAGAGTGTGCTTTTCTAAAACGACTAGCAATACTCTTTTTATCTTCTTCTACAGGAATAAGTGTCATTAACTATCTAACTTCAAGACAGCCATAAATGCTTCTTGCGGTACTTCCACAGAACCGATGGACTTCATACGTTTCTTACCGGCTTTTTGTTTCTCTAAAAGCTTTCTTTTACGTGTGATATCTCCTCCGTAACATTTCGCCGTCACATTTTTACCCATAGATTTCACGTTAGAACGTGCGATAACATTATTTCCGATACTCGCTTGGATAGCTACTTCAAAAAGTTGTCTTGGTATAAGCTCTTTCAATTGTGCAACAAAAGCAAGTCCACGTGTTCTTGCTTTCTCTTCAGGAACAATGATAGATAAGGAATCTACTACTTCTCCAGCGACTTTAATGTCAAGCTTCACAAGGTTCCCCTCTCTAAAGCCCACAGGTTCATAGTCAAAACTCGCATACCCTTTAGTCATAGACTTCAATTTATCGTAAAAATCCATCACTATCTCATTCATAGGGATGTCATACTCCATAAGTACACGCGTTTCATTAAGGTAATCCATTTTGATCTGAATACCACGACGATCATTGAGTAATTTAATAAGATTCCCTACATACTCTTGCGGGGTTAAAATAGTCGCTTTTACATAGGGTTCATAAATCTTATCTGTTTTTTGTGGTTCAGGAAGCTCACTTGGGTTTTGTATCTCTATTTCATCCCCATTTGTTAGCTTTACTTTATACACAACAGTCGGTGCAGTGGCTATGAGTTCGAGGTTAAATTCACGTTCCAAACGTTCTTTAACCACTTCCATATGAAGCATTCCTAAGAAACCTGTTCTAAAACCAGACCCCAATGCCATAGAACTCTCGGGTTCAAAACTTAAAGAAGAGTCGTTGAGCTTAAGTTTGTTCAGCGCATCACGCAGATCTTCAAACTTATCGGTTTCTATAGGATAAATACCTGCGAATACAAAAGGTTTAGCCGGCTCAAAACCATGGATGATCTCTGCAGTAGGATTTTTAGCATCTGTGATAGTGTCTCCAACTTGCAGACCATCTACAGTTTTAAGCCCCATAACCACGATACCTATCTCACCTGTACGTATCTCATCTGTTTTAATATTTGCTATGGGATTTGGGTACATCATATTAAGCACCTGATGTTCATCTTTAGTTCCCATTACTTTCACTATCTGCCCTTTTTTGATACTTCCTTCAAAAACACGGACTAGTGCCAATGCTCCCATATAGTTGTCAAACCAAGAGTCATAGATGAGTGCTTTGGCTGGTGCATTTTCATCACCTGTTGGTGCAGGAACACGGTCGACTATAGAATCTATGAGGTCTTTAACCCCTACTCCTGTTTTAGCAGAGACAAGGTTATGCTCTGTCGCATCGATTCCTATAGCTTCTTCAAGCTCAGTAAGTACTCTGTCCGGATCAGCTGCCGGTAAGTCTATCTTATTTACAACAGGTAAAAGTTCAAGGTTGTTCTCGATAGCAATATAAACATTGGCTATGGTTTGAGCCTCTACTCCCTGCGCTGCATCTACGATAAGTAACGCACCCTCTGAAGAAGCCAAAGAGCGGCTTACTTCATAAGAGAAATCCACGTGACCTGGAGTGTCTATAAGGTTAAGGATGTAGTGTTCTCCATCTTTCACATAGTCAAGACGCACAGATTGTGCTTTAATGGTAATACCACGCTCTTTTTCAATGTCCATAGTATCCATAACCTGCGCAGACATCTGTCTGTCTGTTACAGCACCACATTCTTGTATGATACGATCAGCCAATGTTGATTTCCCATGATCGATATGTGCGATGATCGAAAAATTACGTATGCGTGATTGAGGTATTGGCTTCGCCATTAAATTCCTTGTGTTCTTACTTAACTAGTTTGTTTCAAATAAAGAGTTGACACTCTCGTTGTTATGTACCCTACGGATAACTTCGCCCAGCATAGTTGCTGTTGAAAGCATTTTGATCTTCTTAGATGGTTTTGTCATTGGAATTGTATTAGCAACAACAAGTTCATCAAGATCACCCTCTTCTATACGTTCATAAGCAGGTCCAGAAAGCACCGGGTGCGTACAACATGCCATTACAGAGGTGGCACCAAGTTTTTTAAGTGCAGATGCAGCTTTAACCATTGTTCCCGCAGTATCTACCATATCATCGATGAGAATAATATCTTTACCTTCTACATCACCAATGATATTCATTACTTCACTCTCGTTGGCTTTTTCACGTCTCTTATCAACTATCACCATGTCTAGACCCAACTTGTTTGCGAAGTATCTTGCTCTTGCCACACCACCTATATCCGGAGAAGCGATAACAGGGTTTGCAAATTTCTTAGCTTTAATGTAGTCCATAAACAAAATAGCTCCATAAAGGTTATCTACAGGGATATCAAAAAACCCTTGTATCTGAGAAGCATGAAGATCCACAGTCACCATCCGTGTGATACCCGCTGTCTCCATAAGGTTAGCTACAAGCTTCGCTGTAATAGGTACTCTTGGTGCAGCTTTTCTGTCTTGTCTTGCATAACCATAATAAGGTACAACAGCCGTAATAGACTTCGCAGAAGAACGCTTCAAGGCATCTGTCATAATAAGCAGTTCCATAAGATTTCCGTTAGCTGGTGCAGAGGTAGGCTGGATGATAAATACATCTTTACCACGTACAGACTCTGCAATTTTTACATTAATTTCACCATCAGAGAAACGGTTAATATTAGCTTTGGAAAGAGGCATTTCCAAATAAGTTGCTATCTCTTCAGAGAGTTCAGGGTTTGATGTTCCAGAAAAAATCATATATCCACTCATGCTTGTACCTTTGTGTCTATTTTGTTACGCGTATTCTACACAAAAGTTGATAAAAAGGTGATTTAAAGCTCCACAGTATTACACTAAGGCAAATACTAATTATTAAAAACTATGGATAGAAATGATACGAAAAGTCTTCAAAAAAAAGCCATCTGGCGACAATAAAATAGATGCATTTTTAGAAAAATACAACTTACCAAAAGCCTATCTCAGTGTAAACAGACGTATGATCACACGAGGCGTGGCTGTTGGACTTTTTTGGGGATTTATCCCTATGCCAATGCAAATGCTAGCCGTTATGGCTACCACACCTTTTTTCCGTTTTAATGTACCTATTGCTATCTCAATGGTTTGGCTAAGTAATCCGATCACCATGCCTCCAATGTACTATATGGAATACCTGACTGGAAACTTTCTTTTAGGACGTGAGGGCATCGAAGATATAGAGTTGACAATGTCATGGTTCACCGAAAATTTTGATGACATACTGGTACCACTCTATGTAGGTACTGCCTTTTACTCCATAGTAGTAACCGGTATCGTTTATGTAGTACTGAACAGACTTTGGGTGAACTCAGTCCATAGTGAAAAAAAAGAGCGTAAAGACAACAGAAAGAAAAAAGCATCAAGAAAAAAATCTAACAACACAGACATTTAACACTTCATTTACAT
>NZ_JBATIY010000152.1:0-19178 GCF_049668085.1 Sulfurovum sp.
CCTATCAGTGCCAAAGGTACATTGATAAGCACCATCGTTGCCTGAATTAACGACCCAAAAGAGACAAAGAGAAGTATAAAGACTAAAAAGAGTGCCAAAGGTACGATAATAGCAAGTTTAGATGCCGCCCTTTGCTGGTTCTCAAACTCTCCGCCATATGTAAGGTAATATCCTGCAGGAAGTTTTACTTCATTTTCGATCTTCATCTTTGCTTCTTCAACAAAACTAACAAGGTCACGACCCTCTACATTGGTTTGAACAATGGTTTTTCTGTATCCATACTCATGTTCTATCTGTACAGGTCCTGCATTGGAGATGAACTTAACAAAGTTACTGATAGGTACGGCATTGCCATTTTCCAAAGGATAGTATAGTTTTTTAATTTTATCGAGTGAATTTTCGATCTTCTCATCGCCTTTTACCATAAGGTTAATACGACGCATACCTTCTTGGATGATTCCTACTTGTACACCGGTAACCATTACTTTTAGAAAATCATTGAGTTCTTGTTGGCTGATGTCATAGTATGCCATAGCCTTTTTATCGAATTCTAGTTCAAAGTACTCCACACCTTCATTGGCTTTTTTATAGACATCACTACTGCCTGTAATAGTTTCAAGAATACTTTTTATTTGTACAGCTATCTCTTCGAGTTGTTCATTATCAGATCCAAAAATATCGATGGCCAGATCACCTCTCACACCTGTAAGCATTTCAGAGACCCTCATCTCTATAGGTTGAGTAAATCCATACTCTATACCTACAAACTGATCAAGCACTTTTCTGATCTCTTCTATGACAAACTCTTTAAAAGGTTCTCTCCATTCTTCTTTGTCTTTAAGAACCAAGAATGTATCTGTATCGTTGAGACTCATAGGGTCAAGACCAAGCTCATCACTTCCTGTTCTGGCAATGATGTCTTTGATCTCAGGTACCGATGCCATAAGTTTCTTTTGTACTTTAATGTTAAGGGCTAAACTCTCTTCCAGGGAGATAGAAGGCAGCATCTCTACACCGATGATCATACTACCTTCATCCATAGTAGGCATAAACGATTTACCTGTTTTATCTGCCAGATACAAAGAACCCGCAAATAATCCAAAGACAACAATGACAGTACCTTTAATATTATTTAATGTAAATATTAGAATAGGTCTGTAAATTTTGGTTAAAACACGTATAAGCCAGGATTCCTTATCTTCTCTTTTTGTTAAAATAAAAGAAGAGAGAACTGGTATAAGTGTCAATGCCAAAATAAGTGAAGAGAAGAGGGCAAAAATAATACTCAATGCCACTGGTTTAAAAAGTTTACCTTCAAGACCTTCAAGCGTCAAAAGCGGCATAAACACAATGATGATAATCAGCACACCTGTAATAATAGAAGGGGCCATCTCTATAGTTGCTGTGTAGATAATATTTATTTTACTGTGTCGCTGTTGTTTAGGATTACCAAGTTCAGCAGTGATATGTTCAACTACAACTACCGCAGAATCAACCAGTATCCCTATGGCTATGGCAAGTCCACCCAGGCTCATAAGGTTCGCTGTTAAACCAAAGTATTGCATAGCAATAAAACTCATAAGAAGAGCAAAAGGGAGAATGAGTGCAACACTCAGGGCTGAGGCTAAGTTACCCAGCATTACGAGTAAAATGACCATAATGAGTATTACAGCCTCATATAGTGCATTTTTAACAGTATCTGTAGCAAGATTCACAAGATCTGAACGATCATAAAAGATCTCTATCTTTGTGTCACCAGGAAGCATTTTCCCAAGTTTTTTAAGTTCCTCTTTTACTTTGTCAAGCACTATAGCAGTATTTGTCCCTTTAAGTCCAAGTACCAAGCCTTGAACCGCTTCACCCTCACCATTTTTACTCACAAAGCCTGCACGGGTAAGGTAGCCAAATTTAACTAAAGCCACTTCATCTAAAGTGATGACCTTGTCATCTCTTTTCACTATAGGTAGTGTTTCAATATCTTTTAGGTTTTTTAGCTGTCCTATACTACGGACCAATATACTTTCTACGCCTTGAGAGACACGTCCTGCACCATCATTTTGATTGTTCTCTTCAAGTGCTTTAAATATCTGCTCAAGTGTTACACCCATTGTTCTCATTTTATTAAGATCTGGTACAACCTCATATGTCCTTACTTTTCCACCAAGTGCATTTACTTCGGCTACGCCGGATACTGAACGTATTTTAGGAGAGATAATCCAATCTAAAAGACTTCTTTTCTCTTCTAGTGATAAGGTATCTGACTCAATGGTAAACATCAAAATATCACTTAATGGGGTAGAAATAGGCGCAAGTCCGCCTTCCATATTGGCAGGCAGTTCACCTTTTATATCTGCCAATCTTTCACTTACTTGTTGTCTAGCCCAATAAATATCTGTACCATCTTCAAAATCTATGGTGATGTCACACAAACCATACTTCGATACAGAACGCATCATAGTCTCATAAGGTATACCAACCATCTTCATTTCTATAGGTACAACAATACGAGATTCCATCTCAGCAGGTGTCATGCCACTTGATTTAATAATGATCTTTACCTGTGTAGGAGAGATATCAGGAAAGGCATCAACGGGTAGTTCATTATAGGCTTTAATACCAAAACCGAGAATAACAAGTGCTAACAAAGAGAAGAAGAGCCTCTGAGCAAGTGCAAAACCTATGAGTTTATTCATCATCTTCACCTAACATATTTTTAAGCACTGCCAATGAACTCACTGCTATTTCCTTTTTAAGTGCTGCAATTGGTTTAAGATAATAATATCTGTCATCTTCTGTAAGTATTGTTACGGGTACGGATGAAAAACCATTTTTAGTTTTTACAAAGACTATTTGCGTGTCACCATCTTTGATCACAGCATTTTTTTTGACCTTATAACTTTCTTCTGAAAGAGTGATCTTCGCAGTTGTACGAAGTCCGGCAAAGACATCAATGTCCAAAGGCACAAGAAAACGTACTTGTCTGGTCTGGTTTTGTGGGTTAATGACAGGAGAGAGCTGTAAGATGGTAGTATCAAAAGTATTGTTTGTTAAAGTAATTTGTACTTTTTGTCCCTCTTTCAGTCCTTCTGTTCTTAAAACTTCAATGTCACTTTCAAGCCAAAGTGAACCTTTCTCCTGAATGATAAACAATGCATCTTCCGGACTTGTACTTTTTCCTGGCGCCGCATGTAATTCAACTACACGACCTGCCACTGTACTTGTTAACGGTATAGTCTGAGATAGTTTTAACTCTTTAAAAAGTGTTCTGATCATCTCATCACTTGCACCATAACTTTCAAGCAAGGCTTTGGATGCTGAAACCTTTATTTTATTGGCTTCAAGCTCTGAATTTGCTGCAGTACACTCTTTTTGGGGAATGATCTCTTCTTTACAAAGCATATTTTTTCGTTCTACACGTTGTTCCTGATATTGCAATTCAATCGTATCAGATATAGCTTTTTGTTGTGTAGAGATCCATTCTGTCCCAGTAACTTCAGCTAAAACCTGTCCTTCTTTGACATATTGATAATTAGCAACATTAAGCTTTTTTACATTCGCTTCAAAAGGAAGTGAAATAGAATGTAAAAGAGATGGCGGTGTAACTACTTTAGCGATAAACTCACCCAAAGGCAGTTTTTGTGAACTTATAGGTGCTTGTACTTTTATCTGCCAATTATCTTTCTGCTCTGGTGTTAATATAAGATCTCCAGCTTGGATTGTAAATGTAAATAGCGTTAGCAATAGTATTGTGTTTCTCATTATTTGTCCTTGATTTCGCTGAGTGTATAAAGTTTAAAAAGTGTGTTGTAATATGCCTTTTTCGTAGCATATATTTCTTGTCTTAATTGATATGATTGTTGTCTGTTCAGTAAATATTCAATTACAGAAGTTTCACCCAGATCATAACTCTTTTTGATCAAAGGCAAAAGTTGTTTCTTATAATTTCTATGATTATTCTTCAGTGTTTTTAGCATACGTACTTTACTGTTTAAGTATGACTTTAATTCCAAGAATCGACTTCTCTTCTCAATCATCATTTCATCATATTGAAAACCAAGTGCTGAACTTTTATACATTGCGGCAGCACGTTCCTGTTCTGATCTGCTACTTGTAAAATTTAAGGGTACAGATACACCTACACCATACCTGTTTATATCTATTTCGTTATCGTATTGAACAGAAAGACTAATTGAATCCATTGTCTTTGAATATCTTTCCAAGGCAACCTGTGTACTTTTCAAACGTTTTGTATGTGCCTCTTTTGAGAGTTGAAATTTGTCTCCCTCAAATTTTATATTGCCTTTAATAGGGTATATGTCTTTACATGAAAGTGTTGTTGTGTTTGCGTTCTTCATACGTCCTAAAATGAAAAGTTTCTGTTTTGAGATCATTTGCCGCATTTCTATCTCTTGGAGTTGTGCATACAGTCTGTTCTTCGCAATTTCAAGTTGCATGAGTTCAGCTTTTGATATCTCTTGATACTTATATGACTTTTGTTTCTTTTTATAAAGTTTTACAAACTCTTGATAGTTTTGTTTAGAAACTCTATAATATTTTTTATCTAAACAGTGGTTATGATAAAGACTTTTTATTCCATTTTCAAAACTTAATATTTTTATATCTTCCTCTAAAAGATAAGCTTCATTATTTAGACGGATGATACTTTGTTCTTCTTTTTGGGTATTCCCCCAAGAAAATTCTTTTGAAAGTCCAACTGAGTATTCAGTCTCATCTTTCCCAATAATAGGATCTGCATTGCCGACTGAGCCATAAAGCTCCATAGGATCTAAAGATGTATCTGCTAAATTTCGTGCTTCTAGTAAAAGACCTTCTTGTTCTAAAGCCTCTGTAAGTGTACTATTGTTCTTTGCAGTATCTAAGACCTGTTTTAATGTTAGTGTTGATGTATGACCAAGTTGTATCAGTAATACAAATAGGAAGATCTGTTTCATAAATTTATTTCTCTTTCTTGTATCTATAGTATTTAAAATCAGTTATGATCTTCACTATTGAAAGCATAAGATCATCACTGAACAGTGTTCTAATAAAATTGTAAATATTGTAAGATTTATACTATAGGAGGTTTGTAAGAAGTCTTTTCAAAGGGAGGACTATACTTAATTGAAAGATGTGGTATCGTCTCTCTTTTGGCAAATTGTATAAGCGTATTTTTAGAAGGTGTTACAATGGCCATAAAATGAAACATGCTATGTATTTCATTAAATTCAGCACATTCAGAAGAGGGGGCATCATCATTCATGTAGTGTACAATATTGGCATGTTCCTCTTTCTCAAGAAGGGAGATAAACGAATCATGAAAAATATTAAAAGAAAGCATGAATAGCATTACAAATACAAGTTTTGTTCGCATAATATCATACTCCTTTGCTACTTTAATTTTTAAGATTTTACAAAAAATATATTAAACTCAGGATAAAAAATATACTATTTTTCAAATGTTCTATAGGATTTCTGTAGTAATTCAAAATTTTCACATCCTAAAATTTCACCAAGAGAACAAGCTTCACGGAAAAGTGATTTGATCACTGAAGTACTAGAGTCAGGATTTAGATCCTCATAATATAGTACGCCAAGTTTATAACATCCTAAACCACTCTGAAGATAACAAGCTTTTGTGTAAAACTCTTCTGCTTTCTTTAGATCTTCTTTTATGCCTTTACCATGATGGTACATATTCCCAAGATTTGTACATCCGTCACCACTTTTACCATTACAGGCCTTTACATAAAGCTCTATAGCTTTTGCATAATCTTGTGTTACGCCATTACCAAGCTCATAAAGAACTCCAAGACCTGTACAGGCATTAAAATCATTTCCATCACAGCCTTTCGTGTAAAACTCTTCTGCCTTTGCATAACTTCTAAGTACTCCTGCACCATGGTCATCATACATCTCTCCCAGTTTAAAACAGCTAGTAGCATTACCTTCATTACACGATTTCGTTCTTTTTTCAACTTCGCCTGCACTCAAACTCATCCCTGTTAATAATATAAATACAAATAGTAATTTTTTCATTCTTTCTTCCTTATAATATATTAAATTATACTTTCACTGTATTTCGTTCAGCTTAATGATTCTAAAAATAGTATTATATAGTTTATAACATATAATTGTATTGGTATAAGAAACCTTATTTTTCTGTTTACAAGTATAAAGCTATTAGGCTATACTTGTACTAAGTGAAAAGGATGGAGAATGAAAAATATCATAAAGACATTTAGTGCTTTGTTAATAATAATTACACCGAACATCGTATCAGCAGGAAGTGTGATTGATGATACACTGAAAAATCAATGTAAATATATATTATACGGCAACATGGAAGGAACCAATAGTGACCAAGCAGATGGGTATCTTCTTGGGTTTGTTCAGGGTGTTGAATACATGACGGCTGAAGAAGACCTAACAGACTTCTTGAAAAGCAGAAACAAACGTATGGTTATAGAAAGAGCCTGCAAAAATGCTTTAAAGAATAGTACTCAAAAAGGTTTTGAATCTGATTATAAGTTAGAAGCTTCTAAACTGGTGTCCAAGAGTATACATACTCAGAGAACAAAAAAATAATTGAATCAATCATTGACTGAGAAAAGGATAAATATGAAAGTCTTAATGTGGATGTTTATACTATTTTTGATAATAACGCCAGTCACAACTTCAGCAGATACACGAATTGACGAGATTCTGAAAAGACAATGCCAATATTTAGAGTATGTTAATGGAAGTATCAAAGGTATGGATGATAGTCTTTTAGCCGGTATTGTTAGAGGTATAGGGTATGTAATACCTACTGTAGACCAAACAAATCTCTATAAGAACAGTGATGTTGATATGATTAAATTCAAAGCATGCCAAAACGCATTAAAGCATACTACGATCAAAGGGTTTGAATCTGATTATAAGTTTGAGGCGTATAAGCTAATATCTACCAAATAATCGCTTACAGATTTTCAGGACATTCATTGCACTCATTAAGAATCTCTTCCATACCTTCTACAGATATTATTTCTTGAATACATTTGTCCATTGAGCTTATAAAGCTTTCCGATACTTTACCTCCTGTATCACAATAGATTATGAGCATACGGCAGTATCTTTTTATTGTATCTAGAGGTACTTTTGAAGTATCCTCCATTTTCTCTTCCGCTTTTTCAAGAAACTTTTTTGTACATTCATCTGACATGTCTTGCATATTCATTTTTAACCCTTGGTCTTTTATGACCGTAGTGTAGCAAAAGAAACATAAAGGTGTAAAAATAAATGTTTTTAAGTGTATATAAAAGGGTGAAAGAGGAGAGGGATAAAAGATATATCAAGCCCCTTTGGTAAGGGGCTTAGAGAGACTAGTTAATTTCAACTACTTTTTCAGTACCTTCCCAGATACCGTGTTTTGTACAGTAACCATGAGCAATAAGCTTAAGTTTCTTACCTGTTGGAATGATTGTAAATGTAGTTGTGTTGTGTGCTTTAGTGTTACCAAGAGTTCCTGGAACATAAGAAGCTTTTGCAAGTTGAGTCTCACCGTCGAAAAGTGTTACCGATTCGATGAAGTGATCAAAATCATCTGGGTGAGTATATTCGTTACCCATTTTTACAGTTACTTCAAATGGCTCACCAGCAGTAGCTGTGTCTGCACAGTGGATAAATGGAGAGTGTCTGTCTATAAGGTCTTTTTTCGCTTCTCTGTCGATTTCTGAGATGTCTTGGTATTTGTTAATTTTTGGCATTTTATTTCCTTTTTTATTTTTGATGGTGAGATTATAGCACAAATAAATTTAAATAGGATAAAAATAGTCTTATTTATTTAAAATTTAATGATGTTTTCCAAAATAAAAGTCCAAAAAGATAAGAGCCCTGTAGTTAGGTTCGTAATCATATTGTCTTTCAAATGACACAGAAGGCCTAATTTCATAATAAAACCATTTACGCCAAATATTTTCTCTCCAACTAAGAGTAGTGACATAACTGTTTATACCACCAAAGGTTTCAGTTTCTGGAAGTCCTGCACTGGTATCAACTGTATACTCATATTTTGTATTCCCATAAAATGATTGTGCAATACCAAAACCAGCATCAATTTTTGTAGCCTTAAAGTACTGGGCCGATAAGAAATAATCCATACCATCGGTTTCTTGATGTGTACTTCTGTGAAGTTGTACCCTGACAAGTGATCTATCACTCCATGACCTGTCAAAATAAAAATTTGTTTCTTCCTCAAATTTATCATCAGTTGAATACTCAAATAACTGAACAGTGTCCATACGCCATTCATCTACCATTATAGGCATATTATACCTTGCTTTAACAAAAGGGTCTATACCACTTAACCCGACTGAATATCTTGATCTGATCTTACGTATTGGTGCATAATAGTGCAGACCAATATCAGGTGTTCCCGTATCATCATTTGAAACATCCTGTAATGTGTTATCAGCATTTTCGACAGTGAGGTCATCAATAAAGATCTTAAGATGTTTTCTACTTCTACTAAAAGGGGCCTGTGCTCTAAGCTTAAGATCAAAATCATTAGAATCTTTTGTTTGAAGATAGCTTTGTAACCGAACACGAATATAGGTATTCTCTGTCTGATCCAAATATCTATCATTCTGAAAGAATTGATCTACAGCATTAACTTTATCTTCCAGTGTATTAACAGATACATTTGACTCACTAATAGGACCATTATTTTTAGGCACAGTTCTATTGCTTTTCACGACAGTCGTATTGGTTTTTTTAGTTTTTTTAAATGGTTGTAGATCTTCCGCAGTTGTATTGGTTTCAAAAGTCGTTGTATTGCATTCAAACGAAGTAACAGTTGTGTTCGTATCAAAGGTTGTTGTATTACATTCAGTTGTATTGCTGTCTATGAGCCAACTACTCACTTTTACATCTAAGATATCAGCCCATTCAATCACTGACTGGGAAATGTTTTTATGCATGTCATCAACATAATAAGATTCTTCTGAACTAGTTTCGTTACTCTCAGCATTACATAATGAAAATGATAACGAAACAATAATGATGCCTTTAAAAATATTCACTGTTTCTAAATCCTTAGACTAATTTCATGAGAGCATCATGCATATCAAAATATGCAATGAAAAACTCAAACATCATTCTCCAAAGTATCTCCATACAGAGAAAAGAGATGATAAAGATAGAGTACATAATAAAACGCTGACGGAAAGTAATATGTACAGTTACTTCTAGCTCAAGATCTATACCTTTTTTAGAAAGATAAACTGTTTTTATCCAGTGGACCAAGTACCAGCTAACTACAGGAACAAGTATAGCTCCAATATAGTAGATAAGTATAAGTAGCGTAGGGGTGATAAATGTCTGAAATGTTAAGAATTCTTTCATTACCACCCTTTAGTCAATCATAATATTAGTATACACTAAAAAAATAAAGATTGTTTGGTTATATTTAAAATAATTAAATAAATAATTAGGAACGATAATGAGCAAGAGAACAAAAGAAGAAGCTGTAAAAGGTGCATTTTTTGGTGCATTAGTAGGTGATGCTCTAAGTTTAGGGAGTCATTATGAGTATGATGCCCCAAAGATCTATAAAGCCTATGGTAACAAACCCATAGAGAAATTCATGGGTCCAGGTGAAATGATGGGTGGGCAGACGCACGGTATAGGCTGGGGTGAACGTAACTATCATCCGGGAAAGAAAGCAGGGGGAACTACAGATTATGGTGACTATAATATCTTAGTACTTGAGCATCTTGCTGCTACAGCTGATCCTCCACGGGAATTTGATGTCGCAGCACTCATTCCTCATTGGATAAACCGTTTGACTAACAATTGGGGCTCATGGATATGCACCATGACAAGAGAGACTTTTGCACAGGTTCAGGCAGGAAACTCCATAGATAAACTTGGAGGCATTTCCAATGCAATGGCCATTCGTCATGTTGCAGCACATGCATATTATGATGATGAAGAGACGTTGGCAAAAGTAGCTAGAAAAACGATGTTCACGCACACCAGTGAAGAAGCGCTAAGCGGTGGTGAGTTTTTTGCACGTGTCACACACAGGGTGATACATGGCGTACATCCACGTGATGCAATGGAACTTGTTGCCGTACAGATGAGTTCATTCATATCATCAAAAGTATCTCAGGCTATCAGTAAGTATAAAGAAGCCACAGATGAAAGCTCAGAGCTTTCTAAAGAACAGTTTGTCGATGACCTTGCCCTTACATCCATGGCAAGACTCTGGGACATAGGGAGATCTGAACCTATACGTGTAGGGAAGGCCAGTCCTACAGAAGGTACTTTACCAGGAGCAGTCTACTTTATACTCAAGTATGCTGATCAGGAAGATGGACTTAAAAAAGCCTTGCAAGCCAATACTATGGTTGGAGGGGATAATGCTTCGCGTGCTATAGCCATTGGCATGGTATTAGGTGCGTATAAAGGTGTGGATGCGATCCCACAGGAATGGAAAGAGAGTTTAGATGACTATACTTACTGCAATGATCTACTGGGTACATTACCTCTTTTAAAAGCGTAATACTATGCCAAATGACGAAACTTTTCAGTCATATTATTGAATGACCTCAAATGGAGCCAGATTACTTACGTTGGCTTCACTTTCTCCAGCTTTTTCTTCACCTTCACAACAGTTCAATACCGACTTCTCTGGATTTTCTATGAAGTCATAACCTCTGTAAATCGTATAGATCCCAAACAGAATCACAATAATGGAAGCCAAATTCATCATCATTTTTCGTAATGAACTTTTAGTAAGTAGCTGTGTAAAGAATCCCAAGCTAAAAAGTGCCGGTACGGTACTAAGACCAAAAATGAACATCACCAGTGCACCCCAGAGCGGACTACCAGTACTTGCAGCAGTTACGGCAAAGAAGTAAACCAGTCCACAAGGTAAGAGACCATTGAGCAGTCCTAAAATATAGAAACTGTAGAGTGATTTGGATTGTAAAACTTGACGGAACGCATCCTGGTACCATTTACTTCCTGAAAATGAGTGTTCCAGTTTTGTCAAAAACTCCAACTTTCCTAAAAGAGAGAGCCCTGCTAATATCATGAAGATACCTGCAATAATGGTCAGTGCAGCTGTAGTGTAGCCATTGAACTGTGCTACGCCACCGATAGCACCAAAAATTGCTCCTAACATCACATAGGTAGTAATCCGTCCAGAAGAATAGATAAGATGAGCAAAACCCTGCATCATGCTTGTCCACTTTGTATCTACTTTTCTACTGCTATATGCGATGACAATTCCTCCGCACATACCGATACAATGTCCAAAAGAGCCTAAAAAAGCAATAGTTGCAATAGAAATAAGATCAATACTTTCCATCTACTCTCCCAAAAGTTTTTTTCTGATTTTAGGATTTCCTAAGTGTTCCCCTCGTAATACATATAGGGACATTGTAATAAAGTCTATGGCATCTTTAGTTTTATGTTCTCTTGCACCGAATCCATAATGCATGGCTGTTTGATCAGCTCTTCCATACCAAGCATTTCTTGCGTCTATCCATTGTTCTGTATCAATACTGTATATCCACAGCTTGGCTGTGTTCTTAAACGATTTATCTTGAAGCCATAGGACCATACATGCAGGGTCGTCAAAGAACCATGTATTACCATCTGGGGAAACTACTTGTGAACTGTTTCTTTGTTCGATGATAAGCATTTTACAGTACGGATCATTTGTAAAATTGACTTTAAGTGGCAAGGCTTTCATTTCTGCATTGCCTTTTTCGATAGTCACTGGTTGTTTATCTTTAGCCATCGAGATAAAAATGACTGCGATGATGCCCATAACAGTAAGAATAATAAGCAAAGGTATAAGTTTCTTCATAAAGACTCCATTTATAATAATACACCATTTCTCAGGTAGTAGACTGCTACATAAGCCGTGCATAATAACACAAAGACACTAAGTAAACGTATTACAAGTTTTTGATATCTCATTTCTGCTTTTCTTAACCAAAGCATAGAGACAGCATCACTTAATCCAATATAACTTCCCATGAAAAGAGATCCCCATAAAAGATATCCGATATAGTGATACTCTGTCTGCAACATACAAAATGGACACTTATGTGTTGGAAGTTCGTAAATATACGTGCCAAAAAAATAAATCACTGCATAGTAGGCAATCAAAATGAAAAGCACATTTGTAAATACATAAAGCAATGTGTATCCAATTTTTAGTGTAAGAATCAATAAAATATACAATAGGTAAAAAAGAACCAACAATAAAGGAGTACTCAATCCAAAGGGAAGCGGGTTTGCTCCCTCGAGTTGACCGAAAAGTGCTGAACAGCAACTTACAGGCATATGTGTATCGATGTTTGAAAAATAACTAAAGTCTAAAGCCAATTCTAAAATAATAAATATAAAGATCAGACTGAATAGCCATGATTTTTGTTTAAACCACTGATGATTCTTTGTATGCATATCATAGTAATGCACATAAAGCCAAAGTGTCAACAAAAAGAGGATGAATAATTTCAATGTTAAAAGATATGATCCGTATTCATTCGCTTTTATCACACCTGCACCACACATAGCACCAGGTAATAAAACTGCTAAAGCATCAATACTGAAGATAAAATAGATGACCAGCACAAACTTCAAAAGAAAAACAAATAGAATAATAGTACTTACTAAATATGCCTGTCTTTCTAAGGAAAACTGAAATGGTGTAAAACTCTCAAAGTCCCACTTCACTAAAACTTTTAATGAAACTACAAAGGCTATAAATAATAAAGTAAATAAAGTGAATTCACTAAGAAGAAATACGATCACTTGATTTGAGAGGAGTGCTTCATTCATACGATTACTTTATACAATCTTTCCATCAACCATTGGAACTGTCATGCTCTCAAATGCCAAGTTGTCAAATAGAGGATCATGTGTGGCAATAACGATCGTTTTACCCATACGATGCAATTTCTCAAGCATATCAATGAATAAAAGTGAATTATCTCTGTCTAAATTGGCAGTGGGTTCATCACAAAGAATGATATTTGGATCAGCAACCAACGCTCTAGCAATCGCTGTACGCTGTTTTTCACCACCTGAAAGTCTACTCGCAAGGATATCCTGCTTATGTATGATATTTGCAACTGTGAGTGCATCATTAACCTTCTGATGGATATCTTTCATTGTTAATCCAGAAGGAATTAAGGGGATAGTGACATTTTCATTCACTGAGAGATGTTCAAACAAATTAAAGTGTTGGAAGATCATTCCTATCTTTTTGGCACGAAGTTCAGATGCAAACAGGTCAGGAAGTTTACTGATAGGTTCACCTTCTATAAGTACTTTTCCTGCACTAGGTTTGTCTAATCCAGCTATAAGTGAAAGAAGGGTTGTTTTACCACTACCGCTTACACCTTTAAGTATTATACACTCACCACGATGTACAATCAGATTGATATCTTTGAGTACAGGCACTTTATTGCTCCCATGATGGAATGTTCTATAGAGATTTTCTATTTGTATCATTATTTTATCTATCATAACATAGCCTCTTTTGGATCTGTTACAGAGACTCTCCACACAGGTATCAACACTGCTGCTATAAAAGGTAGGGCATAAAGCAGAAAGATGGAAGTCAAAACAGAAAAGTCAAGTACAGGTACGAAAGATAGAGTGTTTTGCAAATTTTGTCCACCTAAGAAAACTTCTTTTAAAAGAGGAGCACCCAAAACAAATACGTACATATAGGCAATAAACAGTCCTATCACATATGATACCACTACAACGAGAAATGTTTCCATAAATTTCAGTTTCAATACATCATTGATACTCCACCCCAAAGCACGAAGCAAACCGATATGTCTTCGTTCGCTAGAATAGACCATACTGTAACGTTGATAGAGTATCAAAGTAAATGTACTGATTAGCATTAAAAAGAGTATAAGGAAAAATCCCCCTTTATAGTTGTAAAGGTTTTCATATGATTTTTGTACATCACTTTTATTTACTACATGAAGGTCATAATGTAGGGCAGAGACCTTATCAGATATCATATACCATTCATCCGGATTTGGTACAGTGAAGGTAATATCTGAGACTTGGTCTTCTCCATATCCCAGGATCTTTCGAGCAAGATCAATAGGCATCACCATCATATCATTAGTGATAAGATTGGTCTGTGAAGGTAAGACTTTAAAAATATGTACATTTTCAAATTCACCTTTGGGAGTGAGAAAATTATAGGAGTCTTTGTAAAAGTGTGTATCAAGATACGCTTTCACACCTTCACCAACCAACATATGGTTACCATTAAAAAAGGCTTTTATATCTGTTTCATCTAAAAGTTTCTGAAGGTTTTTATGACTTTGCTCTTCGAAGAAGTCTACACCGATTATAAGAAAAGATCGTTTATTTGCTTCAAAGAAATATCGACCATGAACTCTAGGTGTAACTTTACTTATGCCATGGATATCAAGTAATTCATCACCCCAAGAGTTAGGTGTTGGGACTGTCGTTCCACCTTGCGTACGATTTACCACAAAGTCTGGTTGTACATGCAAGGTTTGTTCCAATGAGAAACGTATAGAAGAAGAGATAAAGAGAGCAGAAGAAAGTAGAAAAAGTATCATGACTGATATAACTATTACACTCAAATGTTTACTTCGTTCTTTAAAAAGCTGCAGCGTAAGAAAATGCCAAAAAGCGCTAGTGTTCATAGATGAAGTCCATTCTTTCTAGTCCTTGCATTTCAGGGTAGGTAGTGTTATACGTTGATTCATCATATCCTACACTTAAAGAGAGTGGAGTCATGTGTACAAGTGCTGTCATGTGTTGCATGGGTCTTGTAGATTTTGTATAAGGAAAAAGCACGTAATGTAAACCCATTGCAAATATCATAAATATCAACAAAAGAACTAAAGCGGCAAATGGTTTTATCAAGTCTCTTTCCTATGAATTATTCAGTATATTCTATGCCATCAAGACCCATAACAAGCTGGGGAGTGATATCAATAAAGAGGATGATCTTTTCACCTCTATGGTCTGTCATAAAATTTTCTGCTGCTTCTTTAGTAAGAAATGGAATAAGTTCATTACCCATTGGTCCATAGACGTCCGAACCTACGACATATAAGGCTTGTTTTGCATCAATGGCTTCAAGTGTATAAAAATCTGTGACCTCTATATGGTTTATCTTATTTCTATCAAAAGGAAAATCTACATCGAAGATATAAAACTTCATCATATCTTTCACCCCATCAAAATAGTATTTCTTATCCTCTACATCTATAAGAGCAGCCCATTTAGGATATTTGGCAACAAACATGCCGCATACAGGGCACTTAACCTCTTTGGGAACGGCTATTTGTCCTTTTACACCTTTAAAAGTCTCAGAATGACCTGCCATAATAAAATAGGCTAGGGCTTCTTTATTACGTGCATTTAGTACAGTACAAGGTTGAATATTTTCTATCTGTTGGAAGATGTCTTGAAGGTTTTTACTTTTGATTTTAGAGAGCTTATTTTCATCACAGAGATTTAATGCTACCTTCTCACCTTTTTGAACGAGCTTGGCATACTTGGAAGGTGAGATACCTTCCGCATATGCTAATCCCAAAAGTAAAAAAGAAAGTAATAAATAGTGTTTCACTGAGAACCTTATTTATTACGTAGATTCAAATAAATACCAATAGCTTGTAGTTTTTTACCCTTAATTTCTCCGCAAGGTTTTTCAGTCATTAAGTATGTTTTCGCTTCAGCAGTACTGGTGAAGTTAGCATCAACAGGTGTACACATTTCTTGATACATCATTTCACCTTTTTGTGCAGCCATAGCCTGTTTTTTCTGTACCATAGCACTCTCTTTTGCAAGTGTACTTTTCACTGACTCCAAAACAGCATAATATGTCATTACTTTTCCACCATTTTCTTTTGCAAATTTTTCAGCATCAGATTTTTTACCAAATGCATATTTACTGGTCATACTCATCGTACCAGGTTTTGAACTACCAAAAACATACCAGGATTTTATAACGTCTATAAATTCTAAAGTCGTATTATCAACCACTTTAACACCAGTTACTTTACTACCATCAGCCATAGCTTCAGCTAAACAGTGGATAGAACAGAACTGTGTACTCTTGCCATCTACATGTGCTGCATGGTTTGTTTTGTAGAACATTGGAAGTGTCATCCCGCATTTAGGACAATACATTTTACTTTCACCTTCTTGGAGTATCACTGCTTTATCTGGAGAAACAGCCTGAAAACGTGTAGGCATCTTTTTCCCATGTGCTGCATGCATCCCATGTTTCATTTCCTCAGAAAAACCATTTGAACTCACCATAACCAATGCTGCAATCAGCAATACAATTTTCTTCATACTCTCATCCTATGTATTCATTTTATTTATCTATATTATAACGATAGTGTTAAATTTGTGTTAAGAAAAAGTTAGACTTTTTTAACACTTAATTATATCACGTTTTATATAAGTGGTTTTTAATTTTTTCTGTTTTAAGGAGAATGATTGGTTCCAAACTTACTTCTTTGGAACCAATGAAAAATGTAGTATTTTTTTATGCTGTATAAAGGTGTTTAGCTTTCTGAACATGGAAGTTTAGACCGATCTCTTTTTCTGTACAACCAAGAGCAAGGGCAACCATCTGTGGCATGTGTAAAACAGGAAGTTCTACGTCACGGCCCATCACTTTACCAATACTGTCTTGATATGTATCCATCTTAAGATGACAGAGTGGACATGGCGTAACCATCATATCTGCATTGTTGTCGATAGCATCTACCAAAGCATTACCAGCCAATACTTCAGAAGTATGGTTTGCTTGAAGCTCCACGTGGAAACCACAACACTTGTTTTTACTTTCGTAATTTACAGGATTACCTTCTAATGCATCTATCAGACTGTCCAAAGAAGTAGGTTTGTAAGGATTTTCATGACCATTTGCTTCTTCATGTAACTCAGAAGGACGAATGTTGTGGCAACCATAGAATGGCGCTATATTTAGGTGGCTGAGCGGTGTAGTAACCTTTTCTTTCACATTCTCTAAACCATACTCATCTATAAGTGTATAGAGGAAGTGTTTGATCTCAGATGTACCTTTATACTCCAGTCCTACTTCTGCAAGCTTTTCATTAACCCTGGCTTTTAGTTCAGGATCAGTGTCAAGCGCATGTTTGGTCATCGCAGAATTAAGCTGACAAGTGTTACAAATGGTGATCATCGTAAGCCCCAGTTTTTCTGCATAACAAATGTTTCTAGCATTCAGTACATGTGCCAAGAATTCATCAAAATCTTGTATGTGAGATGCACCACAACAAGATGCCTCTTCTAATATAGTGATCTTAATACCCAACTTATCAGCTACTGCAAGAGTAGATGAAAGTAACTCAGGAGTAGACTGCTTAGCAGTACATCCTGTAAATAATGCATAGTGTAATTGTTCGCTCATCTTTTCTCCTTACAGCTTGTTAGTTTGAGAGATCTCAATTAATTTTTGAACCTCTTCTAAGTTTTTTATCTTTGGAATACTATCTATAAACGGTATTCCTGAGTGCCAATGTATCTTACCGGTTTTCATCATTTTCATTGCAGTTCCAAGATGCTTATACATACCAAGATAGCCTTCTGAATAAAGTACGATATCAGCTTCATCCAAATAACCTGTTTTCTTCATACCTCTTAAGAAACCTTCTGCGTGACGTGTTGCAACATTACTTTCAGCTACACCATACTCGAACTGCATATTGTGAAGTTTTCCTATCTTCTCGATAGGATTTACTTCTTTAGGACATGCTTCTGCACATTCAAAACATTTTACACAATCCCACACACCAGAACCAGATTCAAATGTAATTTGAAGTCTCTCTTCAGCCGCTTCATCTCGTGTATCAGCTGTAAACCTATAGGCAGCAGCTAAAGCAGCAGGCCCAAGGAATGCATCATTTACTTCAAGTGCCGGACAAGCATAGTGACAAGCACCACACTGGATACAAAGGTCTGCATCAAGTAAGGCATTGAACTGTGCTATAGACTGTTTAGACTCAGATTGAGGTGTAGGATCAATGTCAGCAACAATATATGGCTTAACAGCTGCATGTTTCTCCCAGAAGTCTGACTTGTCAATAATCATATCTTTTACAGCACGTTTTTTAGAGCTTGGTTCAAGCGTGATATCATTATCGAACAGATCAAGCAGTTCGATAGCATTTTGTTTACATGCAAGAACCGATTTACCATTAACTTTAATGGCACATGCTCCACAAATACCATGTCTACAAGAACGTCTATAAGAAAAACTTCCGTCATGTTCCCATTTGATACGGTTCATAAGATCAAGTATTAGCTCATCTTTTCCTACTTCCATTGTATACTCTTTTGTATACGGGAGGTAATCAGTTTCAGCGTTAAATCTCCATGCTTTTATGGTGACTTTTCTAGTATCTTTTAATACACTCATCATAACCTCCTTAATATGTTCTTTCTTTAGGCTCAAACTTACCAAGCACAACATCACCCCAATCTAATGAGATGTTAAACTCTTTATCCATATACGCGTAAGTATGTTTCAAGAATCTTTCATCATTTCTAGTAGGGAAGTCTTCACGATAGTGACCACCACGGCTCTCTTCTCTATTTAGTGCTCCAACTACAATGAACTTTGAAAACTCTAACATGTGTCCAAGCTCTATTGCTTCTTGAAGTTCAGTGTTAAATGTAAGTGACTTATCATCAATTCTGATATTGTTAAATCTCACTAAAAGATCATCAATCAAAGCTATTTGTCTATCGAGAGACTCTTTAGTTCTAAATACACCAGCATCTGCGGTCATACCAACTTGAAGTTCATTTCTAATTCCTGGTACAGTTTCATTACCACTAGATGTTTTGATCTTCTCTATCTCTGCCAACATCGTATCTGCATCTGAAGGCTTTGCCTTACGAAGTTCAATGCCTTCATCAATTTTTTTAGCCATGTTCTGTCCAGCATGGCGACCAAATAGGAGGGCTTCAAGTACAGAGTTTGCACCTAGTCTGTTCGCACCATGAACAGATACACAAGCACACTCACCAGCAGCATAGAAACCTTCTGTGAGATCTGTTGGAGATTTACGTACTTCACAGTTAATGTTTGTTGGGATACCACCCATAGAGTAGTGAGCCGTTGCAGAAATGTG
>NZ_JBATIY010000153.1:0-8016 GCF_049668085.1 Sulfurovum sp.
AGATTCATTGGATTTATAATACTCAATGACATACTGTATGAGTGTCTTAGGTATGCCGGAGTTAAGAGCGTACATACTCATGTGATCACCATTGTAGGTAGACCATCCTAGGGCTATCTCACTGAGGTCTCCTGTACCAATGACAAGACCACCTTCCTTATTTGCCATATTCATTAATATAGAAGTTCTTGCTCTTGCCTGGACATTCTCATACGTAACGCTGTGCTCATCTTTATCATGCTCAATGGCTTCAAATTCTTTGAGAGAAATATTTGTGATGTCTACCGTTTTAAGTGTGACACCTAAGGCTTCACAAAGCTTCACTGCATTTGATTTCGTACGACTCGTTGTTCCAAACCCAGGCATGGTCACAGCGATGATGTTATGCACATCCCAGTCCATTATCTCAAAAGCTCTATGTGCAGAGAGCAGGGCAAGGGTAGAATCAAGTCCACCAGAGATACCTATCACAGCTTTTTTGATGTGTGCATGGCTCATACGTTTGATGAGACCGTGAGCTTGAATGTGGACGATCTCATCACATCGGTGCTTTTTCTCTGCATAACGTGAAGGCACAAATGGCATAGGGTTGATGTAGCGTTCAAGTTTACTGATACTTGGAAGGTTCCCCACTTTGATGATACGTGTTTTTTTACGTCTTCCGTCAGAGTAGCTTGACTCATTGAGTCTAAGCCATCTTAAACGTTCTAAGTCCACATCAGCGGTGATAAGATTACTCTCAAGACTAAAACGTTCATTTTGAATCAGAGTAGAACCATATTCAGAGATGATGGCATGACCACCAAATACCGTATCTGTAGTAGATTCACCTACACCAGCTGAAGAGTAGACATATGCAGCCATACAACGACCACTTTGTGTACGTACAAGCTCTTCACGGTATTCAGCTTTACCTATGAGTTCATTACTTGCAGAAAGGTTAAAGAGGAGGTTGGCACCATTATTTGCCATGTGGTTACTTGGAGGAGTAACTGCCCAAAGGTCTTCACATATCTCTACACCAAAAGTCATATCTTTGGAATCAGTAAAAAGAAGGTCTACACCGAACGGTATTTCCTCTCCTAACAGTTCAGTTGTCGTTCTTGTGATGTCTCTACCTGTGATAAATTGACGTTTTTCATAGAACTCTTTTTTGTTTGGTAGATAGCTTTTGGGTACAACACCTAACACTTTCCCACTTTGTACGATTGCCGCACAGTTATAGAGTCTATCTGCTTCATGTACAGCTATACCGATGATAGCAATAGTATTGAAGTTTTTTATATTATTTAATATATATCTGAGTGCTTCATCTTGTGATGCTATGAGGGTCTGGTTAAGTAAAAGGTCACTAGCAGTGTATCCTGTAAGCGTCAGCTCTGGAAATACAACGACACTAACCTCTTTAGTATGTGCTTCTTGGATGAGCTTTATGACCTCTTCAGCATTTTTAGCAGGGTTTGCTATTGTGGTTTTGTTGACCGCTGATGCAACTCTATAATATCCAAACATACAGTTCCTTTTTTTAATGTCCCAGGGCAAAGCCCAGGGATGACGAACAATTCATTACGATTTTGTAGCAAGAACTTCAATACTTACGATGTCATCATTTTGATCGATGTTATCAAGTACCATAAAGCTATCAGTATCACTTTCTTCAATCGCACCAAATACTGTGTGAACACCATCAAGGTGTGGTGTTGCTACAAAAGTGATGAAGAACTGGCTTCCACCTGTGTTTGGTCCAGCATGAGCCATGGAAAGGGTTCCTCTTCTGTGTGGCTGTGTACTTGTGTCTGTTTCACAGTCTATCTGCCAGTCTGGTCCACCTGTTCCAGCCATTGATGGATTGTCTTTTGAATGAGGACAACCGCCTTGCGCCATAAATCCAGGGATGACTCTGTGGAATTTAAGGTCATTATAAAACCCTTGCTCTGCAAGGTGAGCGAAGTTTGCTACTGTGTTAGGAGCATCTTCTGGGTAAAGTTTAGCCCAGATCACCCCTTTAGAAGTTGTAAATTTAGCGTAGTTGTATGTGTCCATTACGGATTGAGTAATGTCGTATCTTTTTGATTCTTTTCCAAACATGTTGTTTAGTCCTTATATATTAAAATTAGGATATTATTATACCACTAAAATATAAGAGGTTTGAACCATGGAACTATGTGTAGCACTTGATCTGCCATCGGCTGAAGAAAACTTGGCATTGGCTGAGTCACTAAAATCATATGATGTTTGGATGAAAGTTGGGTTTCGTGCATACATTCGTGATGGAAAACCTTTTATAGAAGCGCTTAAAGCCATCAATCCTGACTTCAAGATATTTTTAGACCTTAAACTCTATGATATCCCCAATACTATGGCAGATGCAGCAGAAGAGATAGCCAAAATAGGTGTAGATATGTTCAATATCCATGCATCTGCAGGAGCTGTGGCTATGAAGATGGTTTTGGATAGACTTATTCCATATGAAAACCGTCCATTGGTACTCGCTGTAACGGCACTTACTTCATTTGATGAAAAGAACTTCCAGAGTATTTATGAAAAAAGTATAGATGAAAAAGCAGAGCAGTTTGCAAAAATGAGTTATGAAAATGGTTTAGATGGTGTAGTATGTTCCACATTTGAGAGTAGGGCTATCAAAAATGCAACATCTGAAAAATTCTTGACACTCTGCCCAGGTATAAGACCTTTTGGTGAAGATGCAGGAGATCAACAGCGTGTAGCAACATTGGAACTAGCAAATGAAGAGGGTGTTGATTTCCCTGTAGTAGGAAGACCTATCTATAAAGACAGTAAACCACAGGGAAAAGTAGAAGAGATACTGAAAGTGATCTCTACTTTTTGATCTCTTTTTTTGTTTTGGTCATATCGACTGCATTATCCATGCCTTGCATCATAAAATAAGCACCTAGAGCAAACAGTATAAGTACGAAGAGTGGTGTGAGTTTTTTTAACATTTTGAACCTTGTTTGTAAATATATTATGTAATAATAATCAGTTTTTTAGTGATTTTCCTAAAAAATAAACTAACTCAGTGAAAAAAAAGAAATTTACAATAAAACGACACTTTTTTAAGCTTCTATTTAACCCAATCTCATTATAATCTCATCCACAAAATCAGATGGACAGTTGGGTGAGTTGGCTGAAACCACATCCCTGCTAAGGATGCGTACTCGTAAGGGTACCGAGGGTTCGAATCCCTCACTGTCCGCCACTTTAATCCCCTAAAATAAGTATTTCATAGAATTTTTCAAGAATATATAGTTTATTGTAACAATTTCAAGTATTGATTATGTTTTATTGTAGAGTGATCTTATATTCTAATAGAAAATAGAAGCGTCACTTATGCAACTGATTAAAAATGAATCATATTAGGAGTACAAATGAAGTAGCTACTATGATATTATTTGAATATAAGGAAGCTAGATGATGAAAAGTGAGTCTATTGATTTGAATACTCCTATGAAATTGTCCCAAAAATATTAACCTACCCCACTTGCCATAATATTGACGCTAATACGCTTGCGGTTCACATTTAGTTTCCTTTATCTTCTTTATTCCATTGATCTATACTAAAAAAATTTAATAGTATTTTTGTCCATTAAATGTCTAAATAATAGACAATATCCTTAAATAAAGCATTAAATTTCTGATTATAATTATTATATGGAAACTTTATTATTAGCGATTTTTGCAACCATCTTTATTGCAACAATACTTAACATCATTTTTAAAAAACAAAATATTTCGCATATTATTGGGTATATCTTTACAGGTACTATTATTAGTTATCTTTTTGATTTCAATACAATGAAAATTGATTCTCTTGATCTGATAGCAGAGTTTGGTATTGTCTTTTTAATGTTTACCATTGGCCTAGAGCTTAGTTTTGAGAAGATCAAAAAGATGAAAGAGACCTTGCTTATCAATGGTGCTTTACAGCTTCTCTTGAGTGTATTGATCTTTTTCCCTCTAGCTTTTTATGCGTTTAAATTAGATGTTACAAGTTCTATTGTGATTGCTTTGGCATTTTCTTTGTCATCTACAGCAATTGTTTTACCATATCTGAAAGACTCTAAAGATATCTATACGCCTTACGGGAAAAAATCTGTGGGTATTTTGATTTTCCAAGACCTATCTGTCATTCCTATTTTGTTACTCATCACTTTTTTGTCTTATGGAGAAACTGGTACAGATATATCCATTGTTGAAGTCATAGTAAAAACGCTATTGGCACTTGTTTTTATTGTGATTTTTATTCGTTTTGTTGGTGATAAAATTGTTGATGCCTTATTGAAGTTTGCAGCGAATACACATATTGAAGAGATTTTTCTTGGCGCTATTTTTGCTATTGTCCTGGGCATGGCAGTTCTGATGCATTCTATAGGCTTTACTTACTCCTTGGGGGCATTTATTGCTGGGGTTTTGATCGCTGACACTAAATATACGATCAAGGTAGAATCAGACATACTAAGCTATAAAGATTTGCTTTTAAGTATCTTCTTTTTTAGTGTCGGAACAAAAATTGATATCGTCTACCTGTTTTCAAATCTTCATACGGTTTTTTTGATCTTTGCATTAGTAGCCCTGGTAAAAACAGGGGTAATCTATTTTATTATAAAAAGAAAATCTGATACCAATACCTCAATGAAAACAGCCCTTGCATTAGCACAGATAGGTGGTTTTTCTTTTGTTGTATTTGATTTGGCTGCAAGCAATCATCTGATCACTCTGGATATGGCAAACTTTTTATTTTTGGTCACTTTTGTATCTATGGTCATTACTCCGTTTGTGCTTAACAATATTTATAAACTCTCTTCCTTTTTTGAAAAAGAGTTTTATGAATCCGATGTGATTACCCCGATCGATAAGAAAAATCACATTATCATCGTGGGATTTGGTACCTTGGGAAGGGCTGTTGCCAAAGAACTTCATTCAAAAAATATCGATTTTATTATTATCTCAGATAATTTACAACATGTTTTATTGGCACGAAGAATTAATTTTCTTGCCTATTTTGGACATCTCAATAAACGCCCGGTTATGGAGTCACTTAAAGTTGAAGAGAGTTCGAGTATTGTAATAACAGTACAAAGTGAGCACACAAAAGAACTTATAAGTGAAGCAGTAATAGAGTACTACAGTGAGGCGAATATTGTCATGAAAGTTGATACAGATGAAGAACGTCAGCATTTTGAAAAAGAAAGGAATATTGATTTTATAGATTCAAACTATGAGTTGTCTTCACGACTTGTTGAACTTACGTTAAAGCATCGAGAGTAGTTTAAAGCAGATTGTAGGGATCAAGTAGAGTTTTGGAATCTCCTACTACCTTTTATCCGGAATCCCATAAAAAGGTAATGACATCAGTTTTCACCTACATAGCGCTAGATTAGGCTATTGATTAAAATATAAACATATATATCATGATTGAGTACCCTGATTGCGTTATACTTATTTTACGATGATAAAAGAAAAAACAATAATCTTTACAGATCTAGACGGCACGTTACTAGATCATACTACCTACAGTTTTGAACCAGCAAAGCCTATGCTGAATTATATCAAGACCAATAAAATACTTTTGGTCATTGTTACGAGTAAGACGAAAGATGAAGTGCTTCGTATCCAAAAACTTTTAGAGATGAAGGCACCTTTTATCGTTGAGAATGGTGGTGGTATTTTTATGCCTTCTAAAGAGGGGTATGATATGGTATCTATGGGTTTTGAGTATGAGTATATACGATCATGTTTTCTAAAATATGCCAAATCTGTACCAATACTTGGTTTTTTCGATATGAAAGATGAAGAAGTGGCAAGCTATACAAACCTATGTATAGAAAATGCTTCTGATGCAAGAAAAAGAACTTTTACTGAACCTTTTATACTGGAAGATGAAAGCAAATTGGATGAACTGCAAAAAATGGCAAATGAAGATGAACTGGATATCGTAAAGGGTGGACGTTTTTACCATTTGATCACAAAGGGACAAGATAAGGCAAGTGCGATCAAGTTTCTCATCAATACGTATAAAAAAAGTAGTGACGAAGCGTTTCATACGATAGCACTTGGTGACAGTGCCAATGATCTAAGTATGCTCCAGAGTGTCGATACACCTGTATTGATCCCGCACCCTGACGGATCTTTTATGGCGTGTAACATTGAGGGTGTAACAAAGGCACCTTTCCCTGGACCCAAAGGGTGGAATAGTGTCTTAAAGGAGTATTTTGATGTCAAATAAAACTTTGTTGAATGGAGTATTTAATCAACTACTTGAAGAGATAACACCTGAAAAACTTGTAGCAGAGTCATGCCACTTAGATGAGAATACGTTTACTGTATTAGACAAGACCTATGATTTGGATGCATATAAAAATATTTATCTTCTAGGTTCAGGGAAGGCCGTTATCCCGATGGCAGAAGAAGTAGCAAGACTTTTAAAACCTTTTTTAAAGAAAACTTTGATCATTGGTCCTTATGATACTGACAAAACATTTGATAACGGCACCTATATGCAAAGTACGCATCCTTTACCTTCGCTAAAGAGTATTGATTCGGCAAGGGCACTGCAGGAGATGTTGCAGCAATTGACTGAAGATGACCTTTTTATTTATGTGCTGTCTGGAGGGAATTCTGCTTTGGTGGAATTGCCTGAAGAGGGGATCAGTTTAAACGAATTTCAAGAAGTGACTAGACTTATGTTACACAGTGGAATGCCCATAGAAAAAATGAATAGTGTCAGAAAACATTTATCACAGGTTAAAGGGGGAAAACTGGCACAACAGACCAAGGCAAAGGGTGTTGTCTTGGTTCTCTCGGATGTCATAGGTGATGATCTATATGCTATAGGTTCAGGACCTTTTTATTGTGATCAGACAAGTTTTTCGGATGCTGAAGATGCACTGAATACTTATGGTGTCTATGACAAGATGCCTGAAAGTATTCAGACTTTTTTTAAAGAGGGCAGATTGGGTATACATGCTGAAACACCTAAGAAGCCTTATGAACATATCGAGCATCATATCGTGGGTTCAAATAGCATTGTGCTTGAAAAAGCACAGCAATTACTCCAAAAAGAAGGTATTGCTACAAGCATTATAGATGAACCTCTCCAAGGAGATACAAGCCAGATTACAAAACATCTTTTAAAATTTACGCATAGTCATCAAGAGAGGACCCATGCATATATTTTTGGTGGTGAAGCTACCGTTGTTGTAAAAGGTGAGGGTAAAGGTGGAAGAAATCAGCATTTGTGTTTAAATATATTAACGCAGTGTTATCTGTCATGCGATATTACTTTCTTGAGTGCCGCAACAGATGGTGTGGATGGTAACTCAAATGCAGCAGGTGCTCTTATTGATACACACAGTCTTGTTGATGCAAAAGCACGTCATATAGATCCTCAACATTATCTTGATAGCTTTGATTCAAACAGTTTTTTTGAACAAACTGGTGAGCTACTGATAACCGGACCTACCCACAATAATTTACTTGATATCATGATAATGCTTATCGAACCCAATCCAACACAAAGAGAGACAAATGGCTGATTTTTTTCAAAATGGTGTGATCACAACACTTCAAAAACTAGGTGGACGTACACTTAATGATCTTGAGAAGGAGCTTGAGTCTTATGCAAAACGCCGTAATATGGTTTTACTGCTCCCTGCACTCTATTCTGAGTTTGAAACACCTGCTATGCATAAGATCATAGAGGAACTTAAACATGTGAAGTATCTACATAAGATCATATTGGGTCTTGATCAAGCAACCAAAGAACAGTTTGAGGAAGTAAAAGAACTGATGTCGGTTCTACCTTGTAATGTTGATGTGCTTTGGAATGATGGCCCAAGGATCAGAGAGTTGTATGCTGACCTAACCTCTGAAGGATTTCCGGGTCTTGACACACCAGGAAAGGGCCGTAATGTCTGGACCATGATAGGGTATGGCTTAACAGATCAAACCTCTTATGCATTTGCTTTGCATGATTGTGACATTGTGAACTATTCCAGG
>NZ_JBATIY010000154.1:0-5750 GCF_049668085.1 Sulfurovum sp.
AATCTGTGCTTTATGTACAAGCAAAGAAGCTTTCTCTATGTTGATTTTGTATCCGTTGTACTCATCAAGTGAGATTGTGATGTGTTTGATCTTGTTTTCATTCTTTTTTGTCTTGTATTGTTCAAAACTATAAGCACCTAAGATAAAACCTTCAACCATAGCACGAAGAGAGTTTGTACATTTACTACTGTGAAGATAGCTTGCTACTTTGATAGATCTGTATCCTGTACCTTTAAGTACTTTAATAGCATTAGCCGCAGCAGTTCTGATATTTTTACTGAGTGTGGAATCAGCACCTACATAAAGTCTGTTTTTACTCACAAGCAGACACGTTTCATCTTGGCCACCTTTAAAACCTGCTTTTTTCAATAGTTTTTTGTCTTGCACAAAAACATGGTCTGTATGGTTGTCGATGACAATGATGACTTCTATATCACCTTCGATGTCTTCCACGGGGAGTTGTGTTAATTCAAAATTCATTTTAGTTCTCCTATGCTTAATTAAATTGATCTTTTAATATATCTTTTGCCTGTATCATATCTTTGTCACCACGTCCAGAGAGGTTGACTAAGATCGTTTTGCCTTTTATCTCTTCAGGTTTCATTTTTTTAAGGTATGCAATGGCATGTGAACTCTCAAATGCAGGGATGATACCTTCAGCTTGTGAAAGCCATACAAAGGCATCTAGAGCTTCATCGTCTGTGATGTAGTCATATTTTGCGATACCTTCATCTTTTAAATATGCATGTTCCGGTCCAATACCAGGATAATCCAGTCCGGCTGATATGGAATGTGCTTCTTGTACCTGACCATCTTCATCTTGAAGGAGATAGCTTAGTTGACCGTGAAGAACACCAGGGCTCCCTTTGGCAAGAGAACAACCATGTTTGGAGTCCAGTCCAAGGCCACCGGCTTCTATACCGATACACTCAACATTATCATCTTCTAAAAAGTGGTTGAAGATACCAAGAGCATTTGAACCTCCACCGATACACGCGATGACTTTGTCTGGTAAACATCCTTCAACTGCATTGAGTTGTTTTTTTGCTTCCCATCCAATGATAGACTGTATGTCACGTATCATCATAGGGTAGGGGTGAGGTCCTGCGACTGTACCGATGATGTAGTAAGTGTCACGTGCATTGGTTACCCAGTGTCTGATGGCATCATTCATCGCATCTTTAAGTGTTCGGCTTCCAGATTCAACAGCATGGACTTTGGCACCAAGCAGTTTCATCCGAAAAACGTTTAGTTCTTGACGTGCTACATCTTTAGCACCCATAAATATTTCACATTCAAGACCAAAAAGAGCCGCAACGGTAGCTGTGGCTACGCCATGTTGACCAGCTCCAGTCTCTGCGATCACTTTTTTCTTACCAAGTCTCTTTGCTAGCACTGCTTGTGCTACGGTATGGTTTATCTTGTGTGCACCGGTATGGTTAAGGTCTTCACGTTTAAGATAGATCTTTGCATCGAGTTCTTTAGAAAGATTTTCAGCAAAGTAGAGTGAAGAGGGACGACCTACATAGTTTTTATAGTAGTGATCCACCTCAGACCAAAAGTCTTTATCATAACGTATTGCTTCATAGTCAAGTCTAAGCTGTTCAAGAGCAGGCATAAGTGTTTCGGGAACAAATCGACCGCCATAACCAACCTGATTATCTTCTGTATTTCCAAAGTGACCTAACTCATTGGGATCATTCGGACTAGCTTTAGGGATGTATATTTCTTCATATAAATTCATTTAATTCTCTTGTGTCGTAATTGAAAAGATTATATCCAATGAGAGGTTAGAAATCACCTTGTCTTCAAAGAATGCATATCCTTAATTATACAATATAGGCAATTTCAGCTTGGGAGTCAAGACGCATAGGTGGTCCCCAAAATCCAATGCCGCTATTGACATAGATGTGGCTGCCATTTGGAAGTTCATGCAGCCCTTTGACATAGGGTTGTTGCAGTCTGACAAGATACTCAAAAGGCCAGATCTGTCCACCATGAGTATGGCCGCTGAGAATGAGTTCAGGGGTATAGTTCCCAAGTTCTTCTATAAATTTAGGTTGGTGAGCCAAAAGTATGGTTTTATAAGCAGTATTGCATCCTCTAAAAGCTTTGTGAATGTCAGGGACTAGTAGGCCCGTACGATATCCAATACGATCGGTGACACCCACAACATTTAGATTCAGTGCATCGATAGTAACATTTTCATTAAGCAGCAGTGTAATGTTTGTGGGTTTGATAAATTCAATGATCTTCAGTGGATCATGAAAATATTCATGATTTCCTAAAATATAATAGATACCATGCTTGGAAGAGATATTATTTAGTTCCATCACAGTATCTTCTACATTTTCAAGTGCAGTATCTATGATATCTCCTGTGATGAAGACTATATCTGGTTTAAGTGCGTTTATTTTCTGCACAGATGCCTTGACAAAATCACTGTCTATCAAACCGCCTATATGCAGATCACTGATCTGTACGATGGAAAAATCAAAATGATCAAACTCCACTACATTGACCACAGGTTCTTTCATCCCTTCATAGGCTCCGGCACTAACATAAGAAGTAGAGAGTGCAAACATGGCGGCATCACCACTGTTTTTGATGAATGCTCTTTTTGAAATGTCGACATTTTTGAGTGTTTTATGAAACAGATGAAGTATCTCATGTAGAATTAAATACAAAAGAAGTACAAAAGACATCCCTATAGATAAGGAAAAGAGATAATAGAGTGTATTGCCGATCATGTCTGTATATCGTCCGACTACGTAAAGTATATTGAAAATAAAGTTCAGACTTAAAAGGAGGGTAAAGGTTTTTTTTACTTCTTGCGAGACTAAGAGTTTTTTGATAACTCTTGAATAGAAAAGATAGTGTATAGAAAAGAAAAGTAGAAGAAAAATTGAAAAGAACAAATAAACTCTCATAGTTTCAACCTTATAAATAATAATAGATATATTGTTTTCTAGTTTAAAAGAAGATTATTTATGATGAAATACGTTTTATCAATAGTGTGTTTATGAGGAAACACACTATAAGTATTAGTCTATCTCGAGCACCGAATAGACAGGAGCATCAATACCTTCACGTCCATTAAGGAATCCAAGTTCCATGATGAAACATGCCTCCACACAGTTCGCCCCCACTTTGTCTATGAGGTTTGTTGCAGCTTTTGCTGTTCCTCCTGTAGCTATGAGGTCATCTATAAGCAGTACATTCGGATTTTCATCTTCTCCAAACGCATCGATATGTATCTCCACTTCATCAAAACCATACTCTAAGCTATACTTTTCAGCTACAGTAGTGTAGGGCAGTTTACCTTTTTTTCGAACAGGCACAAAACCGATACCTAGTCTGTCAGCCAAAATGGAACCAAAGATGAATCCTCTTGCATCTATACCGGCAATAAAGTCTAACTCATAACTTTGATAACGGTTTTCTAGATGGGTCATCAGCGTATCAAAAGCATGAGGTGTAGAAAGGAGCGTGGTAATATCTTTAAAGACAATACCTGGCTTTGGAAAGTCATGGATATCACGGATACTGTCAAGTATGATTTTTTTATCTTCTGCTGTTAATATGCTCATATTCACCCCAGATCTGAACCGTAAGAACAGCTATCCTCTATTTTTGCCACACGTCCTGCATGTCGACCGCCTTCGAATTCTGTAGAGGCGAAGGCTTCTATCATGTCCTCTATGACACCTTTACCTACCACACGTTCACCAAAGCAGAGGATATTTGCATCATTATGTTGTCTAGTGAGTTTTGCTGTATAGGTATCATGGCAAAGTGCTGCACGGATACCAGGTACTTTGTTTGCTGCTATAGAGATACCGATACCCGTACCACAGATAAGTATGCCAAAACTGCCTTCGTCTGATAAGACAGCTTCTGAACATTTTTTTGCAAAATCCGGGTAGTCCACTCTGTCTGCAGAGTCTGGACCAAGATCGATGATCTCATGACCTAAAGAAGTTACATAATCTTTAACATACGCTTTAAGAGCATAACCTGCATGGTCAGTTGCAATGTAAAATTTTTTCATATTATATTCCTTACTCAATAGGTTGTTCTTTTTGAATAGACTCAATACGTCTTCCTACACGTCCCCAACGAACAGTAAAACGCTGTTTGTCCCAAATCTCTTCACATGCTTGTGTGTCAATATCTATATCACCACATAAACGCTTGAGTCCCGTATTGTCTTTTCCACTACCGTTTCCATTTCCATTAAGCATAGTATCGTATGAGCGGTGTTCTAAACTCATATAGTTTAGCCAAGGTTTTCCTACAATAAGTCTATAAGGTACTGCACCCCAAAAACGACTGTCATTGGAGTTATCTCGGTTATCACCTATCATGTAGAAATGGTCTTCGTCTACCTTTGCATAGAGTGCATTTACACCTTTCCCGCCTATTTCAAACATTGGTGTATCAAGGCCATAGACATATACAGGTATCATATCTATATCTTCATTGTATGCGTAGTATTGAAGAAGTCCTTCAAATATACTGCCACCTTCGGGTGCATATTGTATACCTGGATATTTGTCCATAAAAGGGTTTTCTACCCATAGTTTATCCCGCACTGTGATGATCTTATCTGCAGGATAGTTTGCTTTCATATACGCTTCACCTTCATGAAAATGTATAAATAATTTATTATGTGTATAAAGTATTTCATCTCCACCTACCGCAACACAACGTTTTACATAATGAATTTTGTTGTTTTTGGGATAACGGAAAATAACGATATCTTCCCTTAGGGGTCTAGGACCTTCTATAAGGTGACCATTTCCAAAAAAGTCTGGTAAGATAGGGATCTCTAACCATGGTAAGTGAGGGGTAGGGATACCATAGGAGAATTTTTTGGCAAATAAAAAGTCACCTATGAGCTGTGTTCTTTTCATTGATCCTGATGGGATGACAAAAGACTGGGCAACAAAAAAGATGAGAAAAAGTACGATAATGATCGTACCTGTCCATGAGCTTGCAAATCGGCCGAACGCCTGTAAAAATTTCTTCATTATGCTCTAACTTTTGCTGATTTAAGTGTATTGCTCAAAAGCATTGCTATGGTCATAGGTCCAACGCCGCCAGGTACAGGAGTGATGTAAGAGCACTTAGGACTTACATTTTCAAAGTCAACATCACCGACAAGTGAGCCATCTTCAATACGGTTGATACCTATATCGATCACAATGGCACCTTCTTTTACCATATCCTCCTTGATGAGTCCAGGAACACCTACACCCACTACAACGATATCGGCTTTGCTTGTATGTGACTTGAGATCCTTTGTATAGATATGTGTGATGGTTACGGTTGCTTCTGCATTAAGAAGCAAAGATGCCATAGGTTTTCCTACAATGTTACTTGCACCTACGACACAGACATCTTTTCCTCTAAGTTCTATATTATATTCTTCAAACATTTTCATGACACCAAGAGGTGTACAGGCTACAAAACTATCAAGGCCTGTAACTAAACGTCCTACGTTATAAGCATGGAACCCATCGACATCTTTTTTCGGATCTATCACTTCAAGTATTTTGTCAGTATCTACATGCTTAGGTAAAGGAAGTTGTACCAAGATCCCATCTATACGCGGATTATCATTCATCATCTTTATAGTTGCAATGATCTCATATTGACTAATGGTATCAGGCATATTGTGTGTGATAGATTAAAACCATACTTTTTCACAAGATTTTGCTTTCATTTTATCATATTCATGACTTGCA
>NZ_JBATIY010000155.1:0-3255 GCF_049668085.1 Sulfurovum sp.
AGCTCCATCTCTTTGTCTCCATAGTACATGGCAGGATCTATCAAACAAGCGCCTTTTTTTCTCTCAAAAAGTACATTCCCGCTCCACACATCGCCATGCAACAGAGAAGGATCAATATTACGCATATCTATACGTTTATAAAGTTCGCGACATAATCCTTCTAATCGCTCCAGTATCTGTTTAGATATCTTTCCTTCATCATAACAACGTTTTGCCATAGGTATGATTCGCATCTGTCCCAAGAAAAGTGTCCAGTTATATTGGGTCTGCTCATTTTTTTGAGGAAAAGGACCGATGGTGGTATCGTAATAATAGCCGTATATTCTGTTTTCATTGGTGATCGAGTGCAGTGTACTTAAAAGCTTTGCTGCTTCTATCTCTTGGGTGCATTGATCTTGATCGATACTTTTGATATATTCCATCATTAAAAAAGATTCGTTGGCAAAAATCACTTCAGGCACGCGGATCTTAACATCATGAAGGTCATTTAGCATCTTTGCTTCTACAGCTAATTTCTCTCTTTGATCGGAACTCTTTACCACATAAGTCTGACCCTCTACTCTTGCCTTATAAACACCACCTATCTGACCTTGCTGTAAAAGATCTAGCCTTTCTACTTCTTGGCCTAATGCTTCACTAAGTTCTTCTTGCACTCAAATATCCAAGTCATCCCAAAACTCATCAAAATCCAAATTTGTCATGGCATTATCATCATTAATATTTTTTTCCATAAGCTTTTTTTGCTCACTGTCGAAATATTGTTCAAGTGCTTCTTCGATCATGCTATTAACATCTTTGTTAAGCATTTCAGAAAAGAGGTGCAGATTCTCTACGGTTGATTGTTTAAATTCTATTTTTATATGTTGTTCCATGTTGGTATTTTACTGTAAGAAGTCTGTTTTCTTCTTTTTTTCAATGGCAGAATATTTTGATATACTGACAATATAAAAATGATAGTTAAAAAGGGATAGTGTGACTGCAAAAGAATTGATCAAAGAAGCACAGAACATACTTGGAGAATATGAGCTAAGCAGTTCGGACTATTCTGCAGGATCTGTAGCTGCTGCACTTTTAACGACCGATGGGAATGTCTACACGGGCATTAACATTGATGTAGCTTGTGGTATTGGATTTTGTGCTGAACACTCAGCCATCGCTGAAATGCTAAAAAATAGAGAAACGCAGATCGAGATGATCGTTGCTGTAAGCGCTAACGCTATCAGACCACCATGTGGACGATGTAGAGAATTCATGTTTCAAGTCGACACGAAGAATATCAATACAAAAGTGTACCTCTCTACAGAAAAATACATTATATTAGATGCACTACTACCTCACCGTTGGGAAGCCAGCAAAGCATAAATGCAAAGAAAATCTTGATACACTTGCATATGGAACTTACAGATAAAAATTATGAAAACATTATAAAAAACAACGAAAACCCGGTTTTCATAGACTTCTACTCCCCTACCTGTGGACCTTGTCAAATGCTTACTAAACTTATAGATGAAAGACTTGAAACGTATGGTGAGAAAAATGGTGTCCAAGTAGTGAAGTGTGATGTCTCAAGAAATCCGAAACTGGCATCTGCATTCAAGGTACGTTCTGTACCTTTTACTATAGCAGTACTCAAAGATGAAAAACTCAAGTACCCTGAAGTGGGACTAAAACACGAAACCTATTACTTTGAGCTTATAGATAAACTGGCAGGGAAAGGCTCCTTTTTAAGTCGACTCTTTACTTAAACTTTTGGTGTTGGTACCTGTTCTAAGATAATATCTATGATCTCTTCTGGTGTTCTTTTATTGGTAAGCGCATGTTCACTAATGACTAAACGATGGTGAAATACATCATGAATAACAGCACGCACGTCTTCTACACTCATTTCGTCTCTGCGATGCATCCATGCATTTGCCTGGGCACATTGGATAAGTGCCAGAGTAGCTCGGGGGCTTACCCCTACATCGATCATGACTTCAAGTTGTTTACTGTATCGAAGTGGATAACGTGTAGCGAACACGAGTTCGACGATATAATGTCCAACCGTATCACTGAATTTCACTTGTGCCACCTCACGACGTGCAGCAAAGATCATCTCTTGAGATATCTTTTCTTTAGATTCACTCTGAGCAAACCTCTCTTTTTGTATCAACTTGATCATTTGAAATTCTGAATCCATCTTTGGATAGTCGATCTTCACATGCATAAAAAAACGGTCTTTTTGTGCTTCAGACAGAGGAAAGGTTCCCTCTTGTTCAAGAGGGTTCTGTGTTGCCATGACAATGAACAGTTCTGGAAGTTTATGTGTTTGTCCTGCCACAGTCACTTGTTTCTCTTCCATGGCTTCAAGCATGGCTGATTGTATTTTTGCGGGAGCACGGTTTATCTCATCTGCCAAAATAATATTTCCAAAGATAGGTCCTTTATAAAAATGGCGTACTTTTTTTCCATCCTCCACATTTAGCTGTTCGGTACCTGTTACATCTAATGGAAGCAGATCAGGAGTGAACTGTATACGTGAAAATTGACCTTCTATAGCATCTGCCATTGCACGTACAGCCCTTGTCTTTGCAAGTCCTGGCAATCCCTCTACAAGGATATTACCATCAGCAAGCATACTCATAATCAATCTTGAAACAATATGCTCTTGCCCCAAAACCGATGCATTCATTCTATCTTCCAATATTTGTATAGCTTCTCTTGGTGTCATATTAGCCCTTTTACATCATCTTCATATTATCATACCCAAAATCACTTTATCTCCTTCATTGGTTGTACACTGTACACAAATATAAAATTAACAAATAACAAATTATAAAATTACATAAATACTTCAACTAAATTAAAATTAACCACGATATACTTATTATAGTTGCATAGGGAATAAGATCAACTACAATATTTTAAATAAAGGGAAAAGATGAAAAAGATACTTATAAGTCTTGCAGCAGCAAGCGCAGTCTTAACGGCAGGCGGCGATATCGCACCTGTAGAACCAGTAATAGAGACACCGATGGTTGTGGAACAAAGTCCATTCTATCTGGGAATCGGAATTGGTGATGCAAGTGTCAATGATGATGATACATCTGAAGAGTTCAGTGCTACAACACTCATGCTTCAGGCAGGATACCAATACAATGAATATATAGCTCTTGAAGGACGTTATACGTTCGGACTAGATATGGACTATAGTCCTGGTAATACAAACAGTCTAAGCAGTGACTACGATGGTGACTTCTCAAGCTGGGGTCTCTA